>NZ_MOMO01000114.1:0-34871 GCF_009933855.1 Pseudomonas sp. SG-MS2
GCCACCAATGGTGATGTTGCCCACCACGATGACCGGTACCGGGGCGCGGTAGCTGGCGCTTTCGCCACTGAGAAACCGTGCGCGCTTGCGCGTCACTACCCGCCGGTAAAGCGCCTCGAGCGGGCGCAGCAGGGCAAGGGCCGGGTGCCCGGCGTACCAGGCGGCTAGCAGACGGTCGGCGAGCGCCATCAAGGTGTCCCCTGGGCGGCCTCGACGGTGGTCATGCGCAGCTGGCTGAAACCGAGCTTGCCGGCGGCATCCATCGCAGTGATCACGGCCTGGTGCGGGGTCTTGCCATCAGCACTGATGGCCAGCGGCAGCGTGTTGTCACCGCCCGATTCGCGCTGGATCGCCTCGGTCAGGGTCGCCAGGTCGCTCTTGGGCAACAGGTGATTGTTCACCGAATACACGCCGTCGGCACTGATGGTGACCTCCACCAGCTTTTCCGGGTCTGCGACGGGCTGTTCGGCGCTGACGGCCTCGGGCAGTTCCACACGCAGCTGGGTCTCACGGGTAAAGGTGGTGGTGACCACGAAGAACAGCAGCAGGACAAACACCACGTCGATCAACGACGCCAGGTTGATGTCGACGTTCTCCCGCTGGCGATTGCGCCGGAACTTCACGCCTTGCCTCCGGCCACTTCGACTTCGCGGTCGCCCTGGATGACCTCCACCAGCTTGATCGCCTCCTGCTCCATGCCCACCACCAGCTCGTCGATGCGGCGCAACAGGAAGCGGTGGAAGAACACTGCCGGGATGCCGACCATCAGGCCGGCTGCCGTAGTGACAAGGGCCTTGGAGATACCACTGGCCAGCACCGCCGCATTGGCGGTCATCTGCGACCCCATGAAGGCGCTGAAGATATCGATCATGCCCAGCACGGTACCCAGCAGGCCGAGCAGCGGGGCCATCGCGGCGATGGTACCGAGGGTGCTGATGTAGCGCTCCAGTTCATGGATGACCCGCGAGGCAGACTCCTCGATGCACTCTTTCATGATTTCACGGCCATGGCGCGAGTTGGCCAGGCCCGCAGCGAGGATTTCACCCAGCGGCGAATCGGCGCGCAGGGCCTTGAGCTTGTCACTGGTGAGCTGCTTGTCCTTGATCCACATCCACACCTGGCCCAGCAGGTGCGGCGGGGTAACGCGGCTGGCGCGCAGGGTCCACAGGCGCTCGACGACGATAGCCATGGCAGCGATGGAGCTCAGAATGATCGGCAGCATCATCCAACCACCGGACTTGACCAATTCCCACACAGTAAACGCCCCCTCGGAAAAAGGCCGCCACTCTAACATAGGCGCGCGGGGGGCTCATCTGCCGAAGGTCAGGGAATTGTGTGGCTATACCCAGGGCAGGCTCATCAACCATCACGGCGCGCTGCCCCGCCAAAAGCGCTTTTGCGCCCGCACCCCTTCCACTTCGCCATGGTTGCCCAGCAGCAACCGCAACGCCCCCTCTACCGCCGTATCGTGAATGGCCACCCCATGCCGCCGATACCGCTCGATCACCTGCACATGCGGATGCCCAAAACCGTTGTTACGCCCCCGCGAAATCAGCACGCCGCGCGGCGCCGTAGCGCGGATGAATGGCTCTGTCGAGGAACTGCGGCTGCCATGGTGGGGTGACTGCAGCCAATCGATACGTGGCGTCGCGTGGGCCGCCAACCACGCGCGCTCGGCGCCCGCCTCCATATCGCCTGCCAACAGCAGCCGCTCCCCCTGCGCCTCGACCAGCAACACGCAAGAGCGGTCGTTGCTGCTCTGCCCTTGGGCCCAACGCCACAGCGAAAAGCGCACGCCATCCCATTCCCACTGCTCATCACTGGCACAAGGCTGCAGTGCAAGGTCCTCGAGCACTTCGCCGCCCAGCACACGCAACACCGGCAACCCACGGTAGACAGCCGGCGCGCCACCTGCATGGTCGGCATGGGCATGGCTGATCAGCATGATGTCCAGGCGCTTTACGCCCAACTTGTGCAGGGTCGGCAACACCACCCGTTCACCCAGATCGCTATCGCCCCGCGCCGGGCCGGCGTCGTAAAGCAGGCTGTGGTTTTGCGTGCGCAGCAGTACCGCCAAGCCCTGCCCGACATCCAGCTGCCAGACCTCCACCTGCCCCTGCGGCACAGCCTCCCTGGGCACCCACAACGCCAGCAGCATCGCCCCGCCCAGGCTGCGCAGGGGCACGCCGGACGGCAGCAGCACCAGCAACGCCCCCAAACAGACCATCAGCCAGGCCCAGACCGGCAAAGCAGGCGGTATCCACGCCGGGCGCCAGTCCGCCACCCAAGCCAGCAACCGGAACAAGACATCCAGCAGCCCACCCGCCAACCACAACAGGCCTTCACCAACCCCTGCCAAGGGCAGCAGCAACGTTCCAAGCAGCGCCAAGGGCAATACCGCAAGGCTGACCCAGGGCACTGCCAGCAAGTTGGCCAGTGGCGCACTCAGGCTGACTGGCAAACCGGTGGCGATCAGTACCGGCAGCAAGCCGATGGCGATCACCCACTGGGCGCGGGTCCATCCTTGCCAAGGCCGCCAGCGTCCCAGACGTGAGCTGAAGCAGTAGACCAGGGTCGCCACTGCCGCAAACGACAACCAGAACCCTGGCAGCAGCGGCGCCAGGGGCTCAGCGACCAGCACCCCGATGAGGGCCAGCAGCAAAGGGAACAGCGCCCCAAGATGGCGAAAGCGCAGGCGCCAGAGCAGAACCACCGCCAGCATCAGGCAGGCGCGCTGCACCGGCACCCCCGCACCGGCCAGCCAGCCATAGGCCAGCGCCGCGCCCAGTGCCAGGCCGCACGCACACGGCAACCAGGGTAGCGCCCGAGGCCACAGGCCCCAGCGCGCCAGGCCGGCGACCAAGGCGTAAAGCAGGCCGGCGACCAGGCCGATGTGCTGCCCCGAGATCACCAACAGGTGTACCGTGCCCGTGGCCTGCAGCGCTTGCCAGTCCTCACGGGCCAGGCCGGCGCCATCGCCGAGCACCAACGCGACAAGGGCCGCTTCCCGGCCATGCGCGGCGACGCTCAACAAGCGCTGGCGCAGTGCGTCACGCCAACCCGGCTGCGCGGCGTCCAGCACATGGCCCGCCTTGACCGTACCAGTGGCGCCGATGCGCCTGGCCAACAACTGCGCCTCCCGGTCCGGACCATGCGGGTTGAGCAGCCCGGCCGGGCGCTGCAAGGTCGCGGCCAGGCGCCAGCGCTCGCCAGCCCGCACCGGCGGGCCATCGAACCAGTGCAATTGCAGGCGCTGGGGCAACGCAGCGCGGCGCGAGCGAGGTTGCTCCAACTCAAAGCGCACACCACTCAGCGTATGGGCCGGCAAGCCGACCACCCTGCCCTCCAGCCACAGCGTTCGGCCATCCAGGCCTGGGGCCAGGCGATCATCCAGTGCCTGCTGCGCCGACCAGCAAGCCCAGCACATACCCAGCACGCAGCAGCCCAGCGGCCACAGCCGTGTGCCCAGGCAAACCAGGCCGCCGCCGAGCAGCAGCCACAGCCACCCGACCGATGGCAATTCGGGGAGAACGCCCAGGCACAACAGCCCGAGCGCCAGCGCAAACATCCCTGTGCGCATGAGTTAGAGCTCCAGAAACGCAGTTACCCCTCAGGCATAGACGAAATGACGCCAAGGCTCGCTCAACAATTGTCACAAACTCTGAACAAGGCTGAGACGGAATCAAGGCATACTTCCCCGATGACCGCTCGGGGAGCCTACATGCCGCGCCGCCTTTTCAAACGCTACATGCCGGACCCGACCAGCATTCGGGAACACAAGTCCTTACGCTTTTTCGGCAAGTTGCTGCACGACCCGAATCTCTGGCACCTGAACCGCCACTCGGTGGCCCGGGCCATGGGTGTGGGCCTGTTCGCGGCGTTGATTCCCGTCCCCATGCAGATGCTGCTGGCGGCAGCGCTGGCAATACCGGTGCGTGGCAACCTGCCGATCGCCGTCAGCCTGGTATGGCTGACCAACCCGCTGACCATGCCGCCCGTGTTCTTCGTCACCTACATGACCGGCGCCTGGTTGCTGGGCACGCCGCCGCGCAGCCTGCCCGAAGACCTTACCTTCGAATGGATCACCGGCCAGCTGGCAACGCTCTGGCAGCCGTTCCTGCTGGGCTCGGTAGTGTGCGGTGTGGTGCTGGGCATCATCGCCTGGTTCACCACCCTTCTGTACTGGCGCTGGTGGATTGGCCGGCAATGGCGCCGGCGCAAGCACAGGGTCTCAGGCGCGCATGCCGCGGCCACTGACCAGCAGGCGGACGCACAGCGCGTAGAGCACTGCGGTGGCGACCAGCATGAAGGTGATCGCCGTACCAATGCTGATATCCGACACCCCTAGGATGCCGTAGCGGAACGAGTTGACCATGTGCAGCACCGGGTTGGCCAGCGACACGGTCTGCCAGAACGGCGGCAGCAGGTTGATCGAATAGAACACCCCACCCAGGTAGGTCAGCGGCGTCAGCACGAACGTCGGGATGATCGAGATATCGTCAAAGTTGCGTGCAAACACGGCGTTGACGAAGCCAAGCAGCGAAAAAATGGTCGCCGTCAGCAACACCACGACCACCGTCACGCCCAGGTGATGGACCTGCAGGTGGGTGAAGAACAGCGACAGGATGGTCACGATCACCCCCACCGCCAGGCCTCGCAGCACCCCGCCCAGCACGTAGCCGACCAGAATGATGTGTGGCGATACCGGCGACACCATCAACTCTTCGATCGAGCGCTGGAACTTGCTGCCGAAAAAGCTCGACACCACGTTGCCGTAGGAGTTGGTGATCACCGACATCATGATCAGCCCGGGAACGATGTACTCCATGTAGGTGAAGCCGCCCATGTCGCCGATCTGCCGGCCGATCAGGTTACCGAAGATGACGAAGTACAGGACCATGGTGATGGCCGGCGGCAGCAAGGTCTGCGGCCAGATACGCAGGAAGCGCCGCACTTCGCGGTAGACGATGGTGTTCAGGGCGACCCAGTTGGTGCGCAGTTCCACACTCATACGGCCACCTTCGACAGGTTCTTTTCAACCAGGGACACGAACAGCTCCTCGAGACGGTTGGTCTTGTTGCGCAGGCTCTGCACTTCGATGTTCTGCAGGGCCAGCTGGCCGAACAGCGCGGTAATGCCGATGTCCTTGTCCACTTGCACCTCAAGGGTATGGGGTGTCAGCAGGCGGCATGGGTAGCCCTGCAGCGTGGGCGCCTGGGCCAGGTCCTGCCTGAGGTCGAGGACGAAGGTCTCGACATGCAGCTTGCCCAGCAGCTTGCGCATGCTGGTGTTCTCGACAATCGTGCCGTGGTCGATGATGCCGATGTTGCGGCACAACTGCTCAGCCTCCTCCAGGTAATGCGTGGTCAGGATGATGGTGATGCCCTTCTGGTTGAGCTCGGTGAGGAAGCTCCACATCGAACGGCGCAGCTCGATGTCCACCCCCGCTGTCGGCTCATCGAGGATCAGCAGGCGCGGTTCGTGGATCAACGCCCGGGCGATCATCAAGCGGCGCTTCATGCCACCGGACAGCGAACGCGACTGCACGTCACGCTTGTCCCACAGCCCCAGCTGGGTCAGGTATTGCTCGGCGCGCTCCTTGGCCAGTTTCGGCGGGATGCCGTAATAGCCGGCCTGGGTCACGACGATGTCGAAGGTTTTCTCGAACTGGTTGAAGTTGAACTCCTGGGGCACCACGCCCAGGCAGCGCTTGAGCGCCGAGGGTTCGCGATCCAGGTCATGGCCAAACACGTTCACCGTGCCGCTGGTCTTGTTGACCAGGGTCGAGAGGATGCCGATGGTGGTGGATTTGCCGGCGCCATTGGGGCCCAGCAGGGCGAAGAAGTCACCTTCGGCGACGTCCAGATCGATGCCTTTGAGGGCCTGGAAGCCGTTGCCGTAGGTTTTGGTCAGCTGTCGGATGGACAGGGCAGAACTCATAGCGGGTCACGTACCGAGTGAAAAGGTCAGGACACGCCAGGGCAAGTCACTGGCGCAGTGAGTGCGGCCATGGTGCAAGGCCTGGCCGCACAAGTACAGTCATGTGTATTGATAGTGACTATCGAAGCAGGTTCAGGTCAGTGCCGTCATCACCGCCGCCTGGTAGGCCGGGCGTTGCTTCAGCCGCTCGTACCAGGCTTGCAGGTGGGGCATGGCCGGGCGCTCGATGGGCATTTCGAACCAGGCGTACACGAAGCTCCCCAGTGGGATGTCGCCCATGCCGATCTGGTCACCGGAAAGGTACGGTTGGTGCGCCAGGGTTTCATCGGCGATCGACAGCAACTGCGCGCACTGTTTGTGCGCGGCATTGATCGCGACCCAGTCGCGCTGGTCTTCGGGGGTGCGCAGCAGGCCCCAGAACAACGGGCGGAACGCCCCTGCAAAGGACGAGGTGGTCCAGTCCATCCACTTGTCCGCCAAGGCGCGCTGGCGCGGGTCTTTCAGGTACCAGCCCTGCTCTGCGCCGTACTCGGCGCACAGGTAGCGCACGATGGTGTTGGACTCCCACAGGGTAAGGTCGCCGTCTTCGAGCATGGGCACCAGGCCATTGGGGTTGCGGGTGCGGTAGTGCGGCTCGTTGACGACACCGAAGGCGCCGCCGGCGTCGATGGATTCGAAATCCAGGCCCAGCTCGTGGGCGATCCACAGCGCCTTGCGCACATTGCTCGAATTCTTGCGACCCCAGATCTTCAGCATGACGACGTCCTTATGAATGCGAAGGGGTGAGTCTACTCCAGGCCTCTGTCGCCTGCATCGGCGAGTGGGTCGATACAGACGAACAATGAGCTGAAACTCCCACAGCCACACCCTGTCACTGTTCTGATACTGCCGTTCACTGTGTTGCGTCTAAGCTCTGTGAGACGGCCCAAGCCCCTGGTTCCAAGGAGGAAGGATTATGTTGCTGTTGTGGTTGCTGGTCCTGGTGATCGGCACGGCGTACCTCACCCACCGGCGTCTGCCACCGCTGCAGATACTCGCCATCGTTGCCGGCTATACCCTGCTGATGGGCATCTTCAGCTCGGCGCCCGGCTGGCTGCTGGCGTTGATCTGGCTGGTTCTGGCCGCCAAGGCTGCCCTGCTGTTGCTACCCGAGTGGCGGCGCAAGGTATTCACCGGCCCTGTGTTCAAGTGGTTCCAGCGCACCCTGCCGCCCATGTCGCAGACCGAACGCGAAGCCATCGACGCCGGCACCGTATGGTGGGACGGCGAGTTGTTCAGCGGCCGCCCCGACTGGCGCACGCTGCTCGACTACCCTGCGCCAACACTTACCGAAGAAGAACAGGCCTTCATCGATGGCCCGACCGAGGCGCTGTGCGCGATGGTCAGCGACTGGCAAATCGGTCAGGATCTCGACCTGCCGCCCGAGGCTTGGGCCCATATCAAATCGCAGGGGTTCTTTGCCCTGATCATTCCCAAGGAATACGGCGGCAAAGGTTTCTCCGCTTACGCTCATTCTCAGGTCGCCATGAAGCTCGCCACGCGCAGTGGTGACCTAGCCTCCACGGTGATGGTACCCAATTCCCTCGGCCCGGCTGAGCTGTTGCTGCATTACGGCACCGACGAGCAACGCAACCACTACCTGCCACGCCTGGCCCGGGGCGACGACATTCCGTGCTTCGCGCTCACGGGCCCCCTGGCCGGCTCCGATGCAGGCGCAATGCCGGATACCGGTGTCATCTGCAAAGGCCAATGGCAAGGTGAGGAGGTCATCGGCCTGCGCCTGAACTGGGAAAAGCGCTACATCACCCTCGGCCCGGTCGCCACCCTTCTCGGCCTGGCCTTCAAGGCCTACGACCCGGATCACCTGCTGGGCGAAGAAGAAGAGCTGGGCATCAGCCTGGCGCTGATCCCCACCGACACGCCCGGTGTGGAAATCGGCAAACGCCACCTGCCACTGGGCGCGGCCTTCATGAACGGCCCCAACAGCGGCAAGGACGTGTTCATCCCGCTTGAATTTCTCATCGGAGGCCAGGCCATGCTTGGCAAGGGCTGGATGATGCTGATGAACTGCCTGTCGGTGGGCCGCTCCATCTCCCTCCCTGCTGTGGGCACAGGTGCTGCCAAATACACCAGCCTGGTCACCGGCCAGTACGCCAACATCCGCGAGCAATTCAATGTGCCACTGGCGGCTTTCGAAGGCATCCAGGAATCATTGGCGCGCATCGGCGGCAACGCCTGGCTGATGGACAGCGCCCGCCTGCTGACCGCCAAGGCCGTGGACCTTGGCGAAAAGCCTTCGGTGCTGTCGGCAATCCTCAAGTACCACCTCACTGAACGTGGGCGAGAATGCATCCAGCACGCCATGGACGTGCACGGCGGCAAGGGCATCATCATGGGCCCGAACAATTATCTGGGCCGCAACTGGCAAGGGGCGCCGATCTTCATCACGGTCGAGGGCGCCAACATTCTTTCGCGCAACTTGATGATCTTCGGCCAGGGTGCCATCCGCTGCCATCCGTTCGTGCTGAAAGAAATGGCTTTGGCTGGCCGTGATGACCGGGAGCAGGCTCTGAAGGAATTCGACGAACTGCTGATGAAACACATCATGTTCACCGCCGGCAACGCGGCCAGCACGCTGATCTTCAACCTGGGGCTGGGGCGCTTCGAGCCGGAGCCCGGTGATGCCTTGAGCCAAGGTTATTTCCGCGCCCTCAATCGCCAAGCCGCCGCCTTCGCCCTGCTGGCCGACCTGTCGATGATGCTGCTGGGGGGTGCGCTCAAGCGCCGCGAGCGCCTGAGCGCGCGCCTGGGCGATGTGCTCAGCTACCTGTACCTGTCCAGCGCCGCGCTCAAGCGCTACCACGACCTGGGCTCACCCGAGCACATGCAGCCACTGCTGCGCTGGGCCATGGAAGAAAGCCTGGGCCAGGCGGAAAAGGCGCTGGACCGGCTCCTCGACAACTTCCCCAACCGCTTTGTCGGTTGCGCACTGCGCGTGCTGGTGTTCCCCTTCGGCCGCCGTCATGCCGGGCCCAGCGATGAACTGGATGCCGAGGTGGCGGCGCTGATTGGCCGCAGCAAGGGCGACCCGGCACTGGAGGAGTTGCTCGCCGGCTGCTTCCGGCCGCAGGCCGAAGGTGACCCTGTGGCAGCATTGCAACGGGCCTGCAACCTGCTGGACGAAGCAGCGCCACTGCACAAATTGCTGCATCAGGCGATCAAGGAGGGCAAGGTACAGCCCGCACCTGGGCAGTCGGCCATCGATGCGGCAGTTCAGTGTGGTGCACTGCAAGTCGAAGAGGGACAACGCCTGCATGCAGCCGAAAAGGCACGCAGGGCCGTGATCGATGTGGATGCATTCGACAAGGAGCAATTACTGCCTGAACAAGGCAAGGTGCGCTGAATGCAGGGGGCCGTTTTGCGGCCCCCTGCCCACCGGCGTATACTCCGCCCCCGTTTCAACCACCTCAAGGACCATCCACATGGCCAACCCCCACCTGGAATACCACCTGCAACTGCTGAACCACCTGCGCACCATCCTGGTGGCGCTGGGTGAAGCCGACCAGGTACCGGAGGAAAGCCACGCTCTGTTCCTCGAACGCTTCGATGAACTGCTGACCCTGCTGCCGCAGGACCCGCTGCAAAGCCAGTACTTGGGCCAGGACCTAATCTGCCAGGTCATCCAGCGCTACCCACAGATCGCCCATCTGGTGCCACGCGACTTGCTATGGTTCTTCGCCGGCGACTGCTTGCACTTCATGCCTGATGAAGAGCTGGAACTGTATCAACGCCTTGAAGAGCGCCGGTACGAAGCCGAACAGAACGATGAGCCCTTCGACTGGCACCAGGAGAAGCAACTGCTCAATGGGCAACCGGGCAGCCAACACTAGATTGGGCTGGCCCGGGGGGCAAAGTCGAATGTGGCAAAACGCTTCAGGCTTGTTGTAGCCGCATTACATCGCGCAGAGACAGCAGCGGCATAGGAATGATCGTTACCGCGAATCGCCATTCAGTGTCTACACGAAGATCTTCAGCCATCAGGATTGTCACAGGAGTTGGTGCTGCCGACAGGGGTGTGAATATCCCTTGCGTCGATACCTCACCGTTGCCAGCAAGGATATGCCACTTGACATGCTCCGGCTGTAACACCGCCTCCTCCTGATAGCGGTTGAAATAGCAACAACTCAAGCGTAAAGCGGCGCCCTCAGCGTGAAATCTGATGAAGTGAGTCGGCCCAACGAATGTCGTGACGTAAAGTGCTGAGGCCGAGGCTCCTCCTCCAGCAGCCGTCACCACATCGGTGCGCGCAGGTAGCAACGAATAGCTTGATTTCAAAACAGCGGGGATCAGCGTTTCCCCCGGCTCGCTGAACAAGATGCCAGGCGGCTTTGTTGCGGGCTCATAAAAGTGATCGCTGCCTTCTTTGACAATACGTCCACCTGCATCACCCGCCACACTCCAGACCGCACCGGGTACGGGAGTGCCGACAAACCCCAATTGCTGCCTTAGCTCACCGGCGGGAAAAATCCGTGCCTGCGGAGCGATTTTGTGCACTGTACCAGCACTCGCAACCGTTGAGGGATTCCACGGCCTTTCAGGGCCGACCTTGTAGTTGCTTAGCCACCCCGTGGAGAGCTTCGTTCCTCCATCAGGTACGCAGGCGCCCGGTGGCGTAACCAGATGGCTGAACCACGCATTGTCTGCGGGGGGGGAACCTGCAGAAACTTCTGGAAAATTGGTTTGTGAAAACTGCGCAGACAAGACTGTCTGCACTTCAGGCGTAGGGGCCTGTAGCCTCCGACCTGCAAGGTTTTTGTATGCTTGAGGTTGTTGATGAAACAGGAAATGCCGATCTGCCAGACTCTCAGTCGTCAACATGTAAATGTAGAGGTCCTGAAGCCGCGAATCGACAGCCCGCGGCATCATCGCGATTTCAATTTTTTCTTGCCGATCATAATAATCCTCATACTCCGCAGGCACTGCTGTAGGGATTCTGGACTCCTTTGGGTAGTAATAGGCGTAACTGGCGTCCCCGTTCCATTCGAGGCTCAGCACACTTTGATCTTGCGCACGGTACCTGAGGTAGCTGCTAGCGAGAGGCAGCGTCACCCTCAGCCTCGCAGCGGGGAGCGGTACCTCGGTCAACCGAAGGATCTGCTCGTCACCCCTATTACCGAGCTTCTTGGTGTCGGCGACAACGTCATACGCCGGGTACAGATTAACTTCGCTATAAACATTGCCCGTCGCAATAATTTCAATGCGCGAAAACTTTCTCATCGTCGTCTCCATGATCCCGCCCGGCATAGGCGTGACCGTAACAATCGACTCGATCAGAAAGTCATCATGATTGACATCTCTCCACAACGCATTGGCAGTGGACAGGTCCATCCACATGGACAGTAGCACTGAGCCCCCAGAGGCTGGATCAGCATCTTCATCGATTACATTTTTCATATACGCACCCCGTCTACGAATAATTCTTTATTGAACATCTTTGAACAGGGTTCTGAAAACTGGCATTTTTGTCAGTTGTCTTGATCGTTGAATTAACCATTCTTATACAGAGTTCAGTAACGACATGCTTGCCGGTTCGCTGGGCGCTACATGATCAACCGCCAAGGTGATGAATTTACCTGAATATCATCAGACTTTTCCTACGCCGTTCCATTGCTTATCGACCTAAACTTCGCGCCCTGCCGGTCCAGTTGTTCGGCAGAAACTCAAAGGACGAGAACGTCCTGCTTACAACTGTTCCACAGTGGGGTTCAACATGAAAAAGACGCTCATCACGCTTGCCATCGGGCTTGGCCTGGCCAGCAACGCAGCATTTGCCAATACCGGTTCGATCAATTTCTACGGCCAAGTCCATGCCGGTACCTGCCCGATCCAGATCATCGACCCATCAACAGGTCTGCCGGTGGCCCGCATCAACATGGGTAACGTCAACGTTTCGCAGTTCACCGCCATAGGTGATGAGGCCGCCTCGCGCGCCTTCGGCATGCGTGTCACCCCAGGAGGCGGCTGCGTCGTCACCGCAGGCACCAGCGCCAAGGTCACCTTCACCGCAGCCTACGGTGGCGCTGGTACAGGTGGTGCGTTGTATGCGCTGGAGCCAGGTGGGGCCAACAACCTGGCCTTGACCATCAAGGACAATACTGGCGCACCGGTGGTCAACGGTACGCCTTCCAAGGATTACCCGCTGGATGACACGAACCCCACCACCATGATCTTCTCTGCGGCATACAAATCCATCGGCACCGGCGTCACCGCCGGTACCGCCAATACCGATGTGCAATTTCTTGTCGACATCCCATGAGATAGCGCCCCGGGCGTGCTGAAGCCGCCTGGGGTTAACTCATCCCGTTCAGCAGGTATCGCCAGATGAAGACTCACTTGCGCCGCCTTGGCTGGGGTATTTGCCTCGCAGCCATCCTGCAACCCGCTCAGGCAGCGCTCACCGTCAATACCACACGTATCGTTTTCGACAGCGACAAACGCAGCACTTCTGTGGTTATCGCCAACCCCAGCCCCCGCCCCTACGCGGTACAAAGCTGGGTCAACACCGCCAGGGACGATAACGACACAGCCGTCCCTCTGGCTACCTCGCCAGGATTGTTTCGCCTGGACCCCGGCAAGGAGCAGATGGTGCAGATCAGCCGTCTACCCAACAAGCTGCCTGTGGACCGGGAAACACTCTTCTACCTCAATGTTCAGGAAATTCCCGAAGTAACCCCTGAGGACGTAAACGTACTCAATGTTGCGCTGCGTACGCGCCTCAAGCTTTTCTACCGCCCCAGCGAATTGAAAGATCGGCCCTTCGACCGCATCGGTGAGCTGAAATGGTCCGTGCGCCAAGGCCTTGGGCCTGTCCAGCTAGTGGTAGACAACCCGACGCCCTACCACTATACGTTCGGCCGCCTGGAGGTCAGTACTGCAGGTACGACGGAAGCTATACAGGCCATGGCAATGGCGCCGCCGTTCGGGCAGCAGGTTTATGACCTTGCCCGTATCAAATCGGTAAATGCTTTGCAGTTGACCTTCACCACCATCAATGACTACGGGGTCGCCACCCCGGCGATGCACAAGGCACTGTCGAGCGGTTCCTGAGTTTGCCTGCCAATACATACGAACGAGCCCTCCGGGCTCGTTCGCTATCGTACTTCACAAAAATCGAGGAGCCTTCCATGAAGCGCCTAGTCATTGCCTTCGGACTCGCCATGGCCAGTCAACAGGCGCTGGCAAACACCGGCTCGATCAACTTCTTCGGCCAGGTCAGCAGTGGGACCTGTGCGATTGAAATCATCGACCCTTCGACCGGCCTGCCCGCCAGCAGAATCTACATGGGCAACGTGAACGCTGCCCAGTTCAAGCAGGCAGATGATGAGGCCGCGAACCGCGCCTTCGGCTTGCGCCTTACACCGGGCAGAGGCTGCATATTGCTGCCCGGTGCCAGTGCCAGCGTAACCTTTACCGGAAGTTACGGCGGCGCTGGCGCCAGCGGCACACTGTATGCCCTTGAGCCAGGTGGCGCCAAAGGTTTGGCTTTGATCATCAAGGACAACGCAGGCACACCGGTAGATAACGGTATCGCCTCCAAGCAGTACCCCCTGCATGACAGCAAACCTACCGACATGTTGTTCTCTGCCGCTTACAAAGCGACCGCTACCCAGGTAACCGCCGGTTTCGCCAACAGTGATGTTCAGTTCAGGGTGGACATGCCGTAAGCCCCGCAAAAAAGGTCGGGCCTAACGGCCCGATCTCATTTCCCCTAGCTCATGCCCCTTGGCCGGCCAGCCTGTCCAAAGGATCGTAGCTATAGCCGTTACCATCGTAGCTGCTCAAGCGACCCAGGGCGTCATAGCTCAACGTCTTGCCTTTGTCATCGAGCTTCATGTTGCCGTCATCGTCATATTCCAACGTGAAGTCGGCATAGTCAGCGTGGTTGTTAGTCACGCCGGTCAGTTGCGCAGGGTCTTCATTTTCGAATAGGTAAGTGGCCTCGTTTGCGCCCTTGCTACCGTCTTCTTCCTCAAATTCAGTCAGTACCCAGGTGATGTTATCGAGTGCATCGAACTCGAAAAACTGGTAACGAATAGTCTTTCCGGCCGGGTCTCTCGGGCTATGGGAAAGCAGCCCTTCACAGAAGTATTCCTCCAGGCGGCCGCGCACGTCGTACTTGTACGTTTCCTCACGCAAGGCACTGCCATTCTCGCTCAGCTTTTTGAAGGTGATCTGATCAAGCACGCTGTATTCCTGCACGAGCTCCTGTACACCCTGCACCCGCAGCCCGGCCTCTTCCACCAGCGCCTGCACAGCTTCGTTGGCGAACGCAAAGCCTTCGATCGGTGCCTCGACCTGGGTGCTCAGGAACACGAACCTGCGCAGACATTCCCGCCCCTGGTGGTCATACTCCAGTTCCGTGGCCAGCCCCTGCGTGCCATCCAGGGTGAGTATGCATTGGGTATTGCTCAACCCATCATAGAAGAACCGGCTGCTGGTGGTCCCCAGCGCAGTCTGCTGTAGCAGGCCACTGGCGTAGTAATCGTAGGTCTGCGTCTGGCCGAGAACATCCTTGTAGAACAACTGGCGCCCCAACAGACTGGTGCCATACTCCATGGCCCAGGTCTCATTCCCGATCGTGCGGGTTTCTTCCTTGATCTGGCCTGTGCTGAAATAGGCCCGGGTCAGCTCCTCCCCCTCCTCCTTGCACCAGGTGAGCCGCGCGTTTTGCGGGTCGAATTTGTAGTCCGCCTGTTTACCCGGAATGCGCCGCACTTCCGGGTCCTCGCCCAACTGCGGAATGTACTGGTATTCGATGACATTGCCTGCAGCCGTCATCACCCTGCTCGGCTTGGACTGGCCAGGTTCATAGTGCATGTTACTTGCCCGCCCTCCGGTGATGGAGGTGATCATGCGGTTCAGGCCGTCGAAAACCTGCTCCCCGAGCACGGCACCCTCGACACTGATACTGGTCGGCAGGTCGTCGCTGCTGTGCACGGCATAATCGCGGTGCACCACGGCCCCGTCCGCCAGCGTCTGGTCGACCGGGCGCCCGAAAGCGTCATAGCTGGAGCGGGTAACCGCTTTGCGTGCATCGACTTCTCGCACATTACGCCCCAGGCCGTCATAGAAGTACTCATGCTTGGCATACAGCTTGCCCGCCAGGTCGAAACGCTGCAGCTGGGCAGGCTGCTCGAACAGGTTCAACCAAGTGATAGCCTTGCCCACGCTCGACGTGCCATCGGCAGATTCGCTCCAGCTGGTCAGGGTGGGCAGATTGCCCTTGGAGTCTTGACCGTCAGGGTTGGACCCGATCGGGTCATGTTCCTCAAACTGCTTGACCCCATCCGGGCCGGTCTCGCAGCGCTGCTGGCCCCAGTCGTCGTATTCATACTGGATCGCCAGCGGCATTTGCTGCTGCCCTTTCCAATCGTATTCGATTGCCTCGGTCAGCTGGCCAAGCTCATCGTAGGTAAACGCATTGCGCGGGCGGAAAACCTGATGCAGCTGGATGTCTTCGGCGTCGGCGTCATGACGTTCCTCACTGACCACTCGCCCCAGGCCATCGATGTACGAGCGAATGGCAACCCCCTTGACGTCCACCCGGCTTTGCGACGCCTTGCCGCCAGGTGCGCTCACAAGGCCATACTCATACACGCGCGTTGCCGTGTACGCCGCTTCATTGGGCGATACCGTTTCGCGAACGACCCGGCGCAGAGCATCGTACTCGTACTCGATTTCGACATCGTTGTCGTCACGATTGAGCAGCGGTTGGCCAATGAGCACCGAATCCTTCAGCGTGATCACCTTGCAGACATGGCGCGGCTGGCCGGTCTCGGCGTCGAGCTCGCCATGATCAAAGCCAGTCACCTGCTGCTCGGTCACCAGCGCAGGGTGCCCATCGAGGGCTTCCTTGTTGTAGGTAAAACCGGTCGTGGTAGCTTTACCGCCCATGAGCAACGTTTGCAGCAGCGGACGACCATGGCGCAGCAAGTCGGCGGGTTCATCGATCGAACTCATGGTGGTTACTTGCAGCGCAGCCTGCTCCTCCTCCCCTACCACTTCACACAGGCTTTCCTGGGTCGCGACCAGCCAATTGGACACAGGCAGTGTGGTCGAAGCACCTGGATAGCTGACCCGGGCGAGCGCTTCATACTCAAAACGCCTGCGCAAGACCGGTGCGGACATGTCGCCACCTGATGCCGGATACTCCGTCACACTCTTCTGATTTCGCACGAAACCGTCCGGGTCGGGCGGGCAGCCGTCACCACCTTGGGCAGGGTAATACTCGATGACAGTACGCTGGCCTGAGGGCAGGGTCTGAGCAGTCAAATTGCCATGCAGGTCATACTCGGTCCTGGTGGCAGGCTCGTGACGAACTTTGGAGGCATCCCCTTGCAGCGACCAAGTGCGGTCTTGTTCCAGCGGCAGCTGGAAGTTGCTCGGCTGATTGTCGAACTCCGTTGCCACATTGCCGTGGTACGTCGTACTGCTGGCAAGCTGGTTGTTGCCTTGCAACACAACCTCGCTCACCTGCAGGTGAAAACGGTTGTACGTGCGCTGCGTAGTACGCAACACCTGATCCTTGCCATCCCCACCCTTGCCCCACTGGTGCGCCGTGCTTCCATAAAGGTACGTGGAGCGGGCGCGATACAGGTTATCTTCACCATCGTCACGCCAAGTGACACCGCTGCCGTTACCGACAAAGTTGTTCGGCGCCTGAATACTGTCTTGCAAAATGGTGTAGGTGTAGGTGGTTTTCATCGGTGGCTGGTCAGCACCAGGGTTGACCACATGGGAAGTCACCCGTGGTATGGCTGTACGCGATCCGCCGCCTGGTAGCAGATGGCCTGTATCGCCGCCCTCGCCGTAGCCGATGTCTTCCACGCTACCGTAGGGTGTGGACACCTTGGCCAGGCAGGTCAGGCCAAAGGCAGTGGTGTATTCAAAACGCCAGTTGCCCCCCGCTTCTGCCGGCAAGTCAATTTGGCTCAACGCCCCATTGCGCAAGATGAGCTTGTATTGCGCCAAAGGTTTGTTGGCACCATTGGCATTGGGGTGCAGGTCGAGGGTCACCGTGCTGCCATAACTGATGTTCAGTAGTTCCAGCCCTGTGCCATCGACAATACGTTCCAGCCTTTGGTTATCGGGCGTATAGCTCAGCAGAATACGATGGCCGGAAGCTGCGCGCACCTCGGAAGGCAACGCAACGGCATGCTCACCCACCCCATATACACTGAGGACTTCTTCCATGTACGACTTGTGAACCACCCGAAACTGTTGCTTGTTGCCGACACTGTCATCAAGAAAACGGAAACTTTCGAGCTTTCTTTCCTTGATCCCCGGCTCTGTGCCACTGCCCGTCACCTTGAAGCTTTCTCCTGTGTGAAGCCGCAGCATGCGCGTACCGGGCACGTACTGAGTCAGGTCGATGTACCAACCGCGCCCAAAGCCGACGTCCTGGTCGCTGAACGGGTTGAACACAAGCCGGATCGGCAGTTCTGGCCCCACCTGGTCATTACCGACCAGGGGTGGCAGGTTGATACTTAACGCATACTGGCCGGTGCGCGGGTCGACATTGTTTTGCACAAAGCCAGAAGCATTGAATGCATTGGAATGGAGTACGGTTTCAATAGTCATGTGATTGATTTTCCGAAAGGCGTAGTGGAGTGCTCACCTCAGCGCCCACGTGTGCCGAGGTGAGCCCATGCTTAGCGAATGGAAAGTTTCAGGACGTCCCGATGGGTTATTCCTTGCCTTTCTTCTTCCGCCGTAACGGCAAACGCAAAGTTCAGCGGATGCTCGTTGCCCTCCTCATCCAGCAGCGTAAATACCAGGTCCTTTTCAAGTACCTGGCGATAAGCCGGGGCTTCCATCCCGCTCTGCAGAACGAAACCCGTGTCCCGCTGCAGGATGAGCATCAGTTGCCCAGCCCCCGGCTTCGCGCCTTGCACCAGCCTCGGCAGTACATACCCTCGCTGCTTCGCCATGCGGTAGAGCAGCCCGTCAAACAACAGTTCGTCGCGGACCCCGCCATCAAGCGACTGGAACGAGAAACCCGTGTAGCTGACAAAATCGTCGTCTTTGAGTGGTGGCGTCGACGACCCGGGCCTCCACGACCAACGTACACCCGATTTGTTATCGGCATCCCTGATGATCAAGCGTGCGAATTTGGTCACCCGGCCCTCCCTCAGGACGTGCTCGAGCAACCAGTTGTCAGTACTTTTGTCGACGTAAGCGAACTCATCCCCTTCGGACGGAGACTCATCCCCTGCCACGCGGGTACGCTTGAAGGAATAGAGCTCCTGTGTGAAGGAAGGCAGGACCTGCCCCCGCAACTCCAGCCTGCCTTTCTCGCCAAACCCCGACGATGTCACTGTCTTACCCGTCAAGGTATTCTGTATCGAGGCAACAACCCTGATAATCCCTGGCTTACGGGAATGGAGAAAGAACCGGCGGGTTCTGGCCTGCAAGGGCGCGCTCGACCCACCGTTTACAGCAACTTGCCTGCGGATGTTGTTTGCGTACCTGTTTACCGCCCAGTCTCCACCCCCTTGATCGTCGCTGGCCAAGGCTTCTTCCATCGGCGCGAGGAAGGGTAGATCGTTATTGCTGTCGGCATTCAAGAACTTCAAAGTTGCCATATCGGCGTCGGAGATGTCGACCGGTTGACTATTGTGATCATTCGCGGCTGCAACGGTCACCTCGACTTCAATCTGCTGCCAGCCGTTGGCGAAGCACTGGGGCGCACCGAGGGCTCTAAGTTCGAAGTTGCCGATGGCCTCCCATGACAACAGCCCGGCTGTTGCCTGCCGACCTTCGCTGAACTCCACGATGGCGTAGCCGGTGCGCTCCACGCCGTCAAAAGCAGTGACCACCGCAATGGGTAATTGTGGGTTGTCCGGAGGCATATACACGTTGCCATCGAACTCACCCTCCCCATTCACAGTCCAGGTCATAGCGCTGCCCAGGTCTTGCGACAAGTCTTTGGACATCACGGTGAACTGCGTGGGTTGAACCGAAAGCGCTTGGGCCACGTGGAACGGAACCACATTCAGGCCTGCATGCCACCTGATCACTACCACCGCAGCTTCAGCGCTTTCTCCGGTCATCCGATTGGTGCAACGGATTCGCTGAACCCTGAAATCGACCGCGCCACTAGGCGGATAGGGCGTGAAAATGGCCCGACCGTCACCCCTGTCATCAAGGTCACCAATCGGCTCGTAGAGCGTCTGGACGCGTTGTTCACCCTCCGAAAGAAGCGCTGCGCCCACCAGCGTCCATTCCAGCCTGCCTGCCTCGACACTGGAGGCGCGGAGCTCGATCGGGTCTTCACCTTGCACCCAAGTGGCAACACGCGGTGCAACCTGCACCGCACGGGCACTTTCCATCACCAAAGCGTGGCTGCGCCCCTCGCCGCCTGCTTCAGGCGAGGTGGCGGTCACCAGCACCATCTGCTGGTCCTCGACGAAACTGGCTGCAGGGCGCGGGCTGTAGCTGGCACCCCTGAATGAGCCGATCGCCGCAGGGCGCTTCAGGTTGATGGCCGACCACTGCACCGGGCCAGTTGCGCCATCGGCAGTGAACGCGATGGTCTGTCCGGCTACGACTTTCGCGAGGGCGGGCTCGACCGTTACGGCCTGCTGTTTTTTCTGCCAGTCGCCGGGCACGACAAGATCGGCTCCGGTTTTTGGTGCCCCTGGAACGAACTCATGGCCACTGGGCAGGCTGAAGGTCTTCAGTACATCCTTGATCTGCCCCGCCCCCAGATCCGCGATATCAGGAACGAGGATCAGGGTACCCGGCAGACCGGCCGCATCCTCGGCGATCGGATAAGGGAAGCCGATACCTGGGTCTGGCTGCCCCCCTGGGCGCAGGTCAATCCCCAGCTTCATGAAGACCAGCACCGCACCGTCTCCATGGCGAGGGCTACCTTCGCTTTGCCCCCACGGGGCCGGCATGGTACGCACCATGAACTGGTCCGGGCTCAACGGGTAGTAATCGTCCATGACGAAACTGCCCAGGGTATAGGTGCGCTGGTAAACCTGCATATAGCTGATCGCTTCCTGCAGGCGAAGGCCGATCATGTTGTTGATATAATCGTTTGGCCCCAGGTTGGTGGAAAACTTGACCGCACTGGCAAGATCCAGTTCCAGCAAGGTGAACCGGCTCCCCTTCGGCCGGCCGACCCGTAATGACAACGGGGCTTCGACGCGAAAACCCATGGCCTCGGTTATGGTGAAGCTCTCCACGACGCGTTTGGGGCTGCCTGGCAGGTGCACAACTCGCATGTATTCACCTGCGAGAATGTTCATCCGCAACGTCAGGTCCTGGCTGAACCGCGGCGCATTTTCGAAGCTGACCTGGGGCGCGCCCAGTACCAGCCCTTGCAACGAAACGCTGATTCGCTCTCCCTCGTCGAGGTAGGCCTCCAGATTGATAGGGTCCATCGCGCCGAAATTACCGAGAGCGTCGAGGTACTGTTCGCGAAGCACAAGGTCAAGGAGCCGGCGGTCCAAGGCAAGCACGCCCCCCCATCCGAGACGCACCGAAGCTTCCAGATTTGTTTGCAAAGTCGCCTTCTTCATATCACGGTCCATCTCAAACCTCCTTGATGGCTGGATTGAGGATATCGGCGTAACGCCGCACCGGAACGAATGGCAGCGGCAAAACGACGTAGTCGAGGGTATCGGGAGAAACCCCGTCGTCGTAAAATGCCGATATGATCACGTACTGCTCGTCCGCATCGGGCGCGGGCGTATAGACCCGGGTATCCTGGTCGACGGTTCCGCTGCCGCGCAGCACTGTCCACTCGACAGGCTCGGGTACCTCAACCTTTTCAAAATTACGGTTGAGCCTGTAGAACGGCAGCGCGACGCTGCCACCGCTCATGGCTTCTGGCTCCAACCAGTAATTGGGGTTCTTGGCGCCAACCACCAGCATGTCGATGGTCGCTGCCGCACCTCCGGCAGCCGGGCAAACGGTGACCGGGTCCAGGCGCAGCGCGCCGGCGTGTAGCGGGTCTGATGGGGCAGGAGTGGGCAGTCTCACCGGCGCGGTATACTTGTAACCCTCGGGGTTCAACGGATCGTTATCGGGGCCGACGTTACCCAGCTCGGGGTCGTCCCATCTCAGGGCGGCAGAATCTGGCGTGCCCGCACTCAGTGAATAACTTTGGCCCACATTGACCACCGCTACCCATGGGTTCACGGTGACCTGGCTTGGCACAACGCTAACCAACGCCCTGCTGACCAGTTCGCCCCTGGTGGCCGTCACGATCAGCCGGCGGTAGCCTCCGGCACGCAGCGCATCATCCGATGGCGCCGTATATCGCCCCTTCGATGGATCGTTGAACGCTCCAGTTTCGCCAGTTTCGCCCGGGAGGTTTTCCACTTTCCAGGTGACACCACCTGTTGTAGCGTCGGCGGTGAAATCGATCACCTGCCCGCTTGCAACGATGGGTTCCTGAGGGCTTATAACCAGCGTGGTGCGCTTGGGCGCCAGGTTGCCGAGCAGGGTCAAGTCGGTCGGCATGGCCACGTCGCGCGGTTCGACGACGTTATCGCCACGGAAAAGCAAGTTGTTAAGACGCAACGCGTCGATTTCGAACGTGATATTCTTGAAGTCGTCGAATCGCGCTTGATACCTTGGGTGCAGTATGCCCTCCAACTCAGCTTCTATTTCTCTTGCCATGTCACGCCAGCGATCTTTGTCTGAGCCGCTACCAATATCAATGGTAAACTCCGCAGAAAAATCGAACTGCTCCAATTCAAAAACCAACTTCGCCTGCCCATCCACCTTCTTGATTACAAACTTAAATCCTACATCAGCCTTTACATCCGCATAGACACCAAACGAGTCTGACCCGCTCCCCCACTTCCCCGTCCAGGTAGCAGCAACCGAACCAATACGCGCGCTCGAAACAAGTGTTCCCTTCAACGACCTCTGCTCGAACAGCAACTCATTGCCGCTGGAAAAAAGCACAGGAGAAATATTATCGAGGTTCAAATGATTTTCCCAATACTCCGACCCCAGCCCCCCACTTCTTTTTTTTGCCAACGAAACCGTCTCATTGGCGACAACCTCTGAATTGGCCACAAATTTAAAGCGTTCACCGGCCAATGCTTCTACCTCAAATCGCCCTTTGGTCATTTCAAGCTGTTCAAAGCCCAGCTTAAAGATTTGGTTGGCCAAGAATTTATTCGAAAATACCAGGTTACTGGTATACGGCTCTGGGGCATCAGGCAACATGTACAGCATCGCCGCATCATCATGGGGGTAAGTGCCGGCTACACTGCCTTTCATGGCAACGAACACAACCACTGCACCGTCACCATAACCCTCACTGCCGAGCACAGTCGCCCCAGGGGCAGCATGGGTGCGAAGACCAAAGACACCAGGATTGATAGGCGACCCCTCGTCAACGACCATCTCGCTGAGCGGGAATTGGGTGATTCTTTCATTTTTTTCACTCCAGGCGTCGAACACGTCCTGGAAATACAACCCCAAGCGCTGCCTCTCAAACTCAGTGCCCCCTCCACTGAACTGATGGTCGAATGCGTCATTCAAATCAAGCAAGACTTTGCCGTTACTCTCTACCGAGCCTGCCACGGCCTCCAGCCTGATATTCATATCCAGTAAACCGCGCGTGGCAGCGTTATAAACCGTCAGGGCTCCAACGCGCCTGACAGCTTTACCATCGAGGAACTTTTCGCTCACTTCGATGTGCTTACCGCCCACCAAGCGCATCTGCAACTTGCCTCTCGAGTCCTGGATACTTGCGTTTTCGAAAGACAGCCGTGGCTTGTCAAGTATGAGGCCTAGCAAGACATGCTCGATGCCATTACCTACGTCAACGCTGCCATCGGGTAGCGCAGGGAAGAACACATCTTCGATATCGACCCGGTCAATGTATTCCTGCGTCAGCAGGGCATTGGTAGCGCCCCGGTCAAACACCAGCAGTGCATCCCACTTCAGGGTTTTTGCACCCTTGTCCATCTCGGCAAGAAACTCCTCAAGCGATTGAGCGCTGATGGCTTGAGTCAGTGCAGGAATTTTACTGTTCATCAAAGTTGATCTCCATGTTCCATGTTTTCATTAATGCAACGTCAGGCCGCCGGCGAGCTTGCCCGGCCGGGCCTGTTTCAAATTCGCTTACATTGACTTTTTCGGAGTAAGCAGTAGCGGCCTGAGCGAGTGCCAACTGTCGCCTTTATCGAAACTTACATTCCCGCTAACGGTGTACTGCCTGTTCTCTTCCAAACCGTTATAAACAGCAACACTCAACAACTGCTGTATCCGTCGATTGCCATGTTCGCCATCAGTGACAGGCACCCCATTACGTAATACCGCGCCGCTTTCAATGGCCAACGTGAAGGGCTGGCCTGGCGCAGCGAAAGGCCAGAGCAGCGCCCCGGATACCTCGAGCATTGCACCGTTCGGGGTGAGGTCGGTGCGCCAAAGTTCGCCGTTGTTCTTCGCTTGCAGGCATTTGATATTGTTATCAAAAACCAACGGCTGGACGCGCAAGTCCACAGCGGTGGAGGGCGCCGAGCGCACGCCATCTTCATCGACAATGTGGTAGAACACGGTGAAACGCCTGCTGTCATCCGCGCCGGGTTGATGCATGTTCGCGGCGACAACGGAGGGGTCTATCTTGAATCGTCGGCCGCCTTCTTCCACCGGTGTGTCGGTAATCTGCTTGCCGTTTTGCTCATAACCGTCCCAGTGAACCTCAAAGTGTTCGCCTGGGCGCAAAGGGATATCAGGCACCGTTACATAAGCCCCGAGAATTGCGTAGTCCGCCAATAGCTTTTGCTTGCCCGGCGTATCCGCTTCGGCACGCTCAATGGCCGGTGCGGCAAGGCTGCGTGCCGTTTCAAACTCGACCTCCAGGCTATCGGAAGTCAACGCATGCCCGGCACGTGCTACCTGGTAGAACACTTGATGGTCACCCGCTACAAGCAGGCTTGCGTCAACCCGAAATACGGTTTCATCGCCTTCCAGGCTACTCGCATCCATGCGCGCAAACTGCACCGCAGGCTCGATCTGGGCGGGGCTTTTCCAGTGCAGCAGCAAGTAGTCGCCCGCTTGAATACCCGGATATGAAGGTATGCGAACAGTTACTCCATTGGGGAACTTGCCAGGGTCGAGCGGTGTGCCCGTAAAGCCATCGACTTCGGGTTCGGGCAACAGGTCGACCGGGCTCGGCGCACTTGCTACCGCCACTTCCTGCACAGGCGATTCAATTGTTTCTCCATTACCGGCCAGCGTGATGGTGTACTGGAACTCCACCCGTCCATTCTGCACGCGCATGAAATGCGCCTTGGCGACTTGCCATTGCAGAGGCTCAGCCAGGTTGGTCTCGGTCACCTCGTAAACTTCGCTCGCCGGTGGCATTACTTCCTCGCCCGCAGCATCAAACCTGCGCGCCATGAGCTCGATGCTGTCGCCAACCTGCAAGGCCCGGTAGCGTGGCGCAAACAGGCGCACACCCGCAGAGACCAGATCCGAAACAACAATCACGCGGTCATGCGACTCACGTGCCTGCGCCACCGATAATGTTTCGGCACTACCACTACGGTCGCGCAAACCCAGGTAACAAAAGACCCGCATTGAATCCGGCGTACTCTCTGCTACGTCATTAACCTTATAAGATAAAAATGCCCACCCACCGTCGAAGGCTTCAACAAAACGATTGCTGACGCTTGCCACCATCGTTTTTGTCGTGTCGTAGTCGAAAGGCACTTCACGCATCGCGTCAAGTTCATCAAAAGGGGTGCCGTCTGCAGCGACGCCGCGCCAGATCGGATAAATATATTGACCAAACCTGATATCCGCATCCGTGATGACAAATTCCAGGTTTGCACCGTTCATGTTTTTGACATCAATTTCACCCCACGCATTTTGCGTTGGGATTTCAGGGGCGGGATTGTGCGGGGACTGTTCAGCCCGCTCTTCCAGTGTGCGTTTGGGCGCCATGAACATACTCCAAGGGGATTCGAGATGCCCTTAGTTGTACGGCTCAACACCGCGGCTGGCTACTGGCAGAAATAACAGGTAGCACTCGCCCGCCAGGCACGCGGGCACCTGTTAATTCTGACAGGTGTCACAGCACGGCAAGTTGAATAAGCTCCAAACAGGCAGCACGCCACCATGGCCCCAGCGATTCACATCGATTCTTTCTTATGTCTGTTCAAATAACCTGAACAGGGAGCCCAAAAAAATGAAGCACTTACATTACCGTCGCCTCGCCGTCACAACGGCCATCAAACGAGCAATGCTGGCTGCACCTTTGCTTTTAAGTGGGGTTGTCGCCCATGCCGCAACCCAGGCGGACCCAACGCCCATCCTCGCGCTATACCAGACAGTGGAGAACAACACCGAACCTGCTTGCGGACTGGAGCTGCCCGCAACGGGCAGCGGCACTACCGTGAAACTGCTACCCAAAAAAGCTTGCCCAGCCAACGCCAGAGAGCCCCACGCAATTCGCATTCGAAACGTGCCGATCAAATCGACATTTCTGCTGACTGATAACGAGCGCTGCGAAAAGGCCAACAGCGCCTGGGTCGAACTCGACACCAGCCGCGCCAACGCTTCGCTGGAAAAACTGGGCATTGACAAAATCTGGACCTACGCGGGCAGCCCGGAGAAACCCGGTTACCTGACCAACAGCGGCCTCGATAGCAATGCACCCAGCCGCGGCTTCAGGATCATCGGTAAAGGCAACCCGGTCGCGCAGGGGGAACTTGCCTGCATCGTGGTTACCATGGCCCCAGGAGGCAATTGATCATGGTCAATTCTTCCGGGATACACAGCAACGCCACCAACTTCCAGAGCTTCGTGCAGAACCATGTCGACCAGCGTACCGGCCAGTACAACCTGGCCATTGACTTGCAAGTGCCTGCCGGCAACGACCTGACCGGCCCCGGCCTGCCCTTGCGCCTGTCGTACAGCCCGTTCGACAACAGTGACTCAGGCTTCGGCACCGGTTGGCAACTGGCGATGACCCGGTACGTGCCCGCCACTCGAATGCTTACCCTGCACACGGGGGAAAGCTTCAAAGTGACAGGTACCGGCCCGCAACCCACAATTCGCGAAAAGAAAATTCACAGTTTCAACTTTTACGACGACGGCGAAAACGGCAATGGCCCATACCGTGTAGAGCACAAGTCCGGCCTTGTGGAGATACTCACTCTGCAAGACGCGGTCAACCCCATCGCCCTGCCCGCCAAGGTCAGGGCGCCCTCCGGCCACGGGCTAACGCTCAGCTACGTCCCTGAGAACCGGCGGCTGGAAAAGATCATTGATGACAATGGCACGCTGCTGCTGGAGTTGAAGTACACCGACGCCAGGGTAACCATCGATACGCACCCCGGCGCCGGTGCCGACAACCTGCCATTCATGCGCTACCTGCTGGAACTGAGAAACCGGGCATTGGTGGAGGTAAAACTACCCCCCGAAGTGGGCGGCAACTGGCGTTTCGGCTATACCACAGCCAGGGGCCTGACCTGCCTTGCAAAAGTGTCCACACCTTCAGGCGCCGTGGAGGAGGTGCGCTATGGCGAGAACGACGACCCGGGCCACCTGCTGCCCGGCACGCGACCTCAAAGAGTGCTGCCACGGGTCACCACCCATGAAGTCAAACCTCGCGCCGACCAACCGCCGCTGAAAACAACCTACACCTACACGCACTTCGATGAGCAAAACAACATCGAGGTGGCGCACAGTTTTGTCGGCAGCAACAGCGATGTCAGCTGGCGTGACGACGGCGAGGACAACCTGTACCGGGCGCAATCCAGCTACCGCTACAGCGTCACCGCTCATTACTGGAAAGCGGACAAGGTCGCGCGCAAACAGACGCAGACATTCAACCGCTACCACCTGCTGACCAAGCAAACGCTTGAAGAAGATGGCCATATCGAAGAGACCGAAACCGTCTTCCATGAAAGCCCTGGCAACAGTTTCGACGATCAACCGCGCTACTTCCAGCTGCCCAAAACCATCACAAAACGCTGGAAGCTGCGCGGTGACGCCAGCAAACTGCACCTGGAAACCGCGACCACCGCGTATGACGATTACGGCAACGTCATCGAGGAGCAAGCCCCCACGGGTGTACGCGTCACCTACGAGTACTATGACAAGGACGGCGAGAAGGATGGCGATACCTGGGCCTGCCCGCCCGACCCGCAAGGCTTTGTACGCAACGTCAAATGCAAGACGGTTTACCCCGTGCAGGGTTTGCCCGGCGAAGCCCCCGTCCAACGGACCCGGCTGACCTACAAGGCCTACCCGGCGCTGTCCAGCCTTGGCCAAGCGAGCGAATGGCTTGCACCTTGTGCAGAACAGGTGCTGCAAGTGTTCGATGCCGGCCAGCCCGGTGAGCGCGAACAGCTGCTGATAAAGGTAGAGCGGGCCTACCTGAACATGCCTGACAATGCCTTCCTGCACGGCCGCCCGAGCTACCAGGTGACCACCCGCTACGGTGAAGACAGCACCAACCCGGTACGCCGGGCCATTGAAAGCCGCACTTCACGTATCGAATGGGAGTACCGCAAGGTCGTCGACAAGGAACATGGCCTGGAATACTGGACCGATGAAACCGTGTCCGGCTTCGACCTGATGCAGAAGGCCACGAGCATGGCCGTGTCTGGCCTGCATGGCCAAAGCGTGTACGAAGAAGATGACACGGGTAACAGCATTCGCCGCCGCTACGACCCGCTCGGCCGCGTGATGGAGGAAACCGTGGCGCCAGGCCAGGGCGTGGACGAGGCCAAGGTAATCCATGCCTACGGGCTGGTCACCCATCCTGAAGAAGGCGCTGCCGGGCTGGCCTGGCAGTCAGTCACTGGAAGTACGGGCGTGAGCACCTTCATAACGTTCGATGGCTGCAGCAGGGTGGTGACAGAAGAGCGCGAAACGGACGCCACCGATACCGCGCCGGGCACTGACAATTCGCGGCAGCGTAAAGTGGTTGCGCAGCGCAAGTACGATGAACTGGGCCAACTGAGCGAGGAAACCGCCTTCGACTACTACGACGGCAAGACCCTGACGCTGACCTCCACCTTCGAATACGATGCCTGGAGCCGGCTGCGCAAGACCACCTTGCCGAACGGCGCTACGCAGCACAGTGAATACTCGCCATTTGGCGAAACAGGCGACATCGTCACCCACTGGGTCGAAACAGCGGACAAACCTGGTGTTCGCCAGCAGCAGCAGGTTACCGAGAGCAATCGCTTCGACAAACTGTCGAGCCAGTACCGGCTGGACGACGCAGGCCAGGCCATTGGCCGGCGGGATTCAAACTACGACGGTCTTGGCCGCTGCATCAGCGAAGAACACACCTTCAAACTAAACGACCGCCCGGTCAAACGCATCAGCACGTACACCTACGACGCCGAAGGCCGCGTGGCCCGTACCGAAAGGCCCGATCAGTCTGCGGTGCTCAGCCAGTTCGCGCTGCACAGTGCTGCCCCATTGGCCGAACAACTGCTGGTCGAGCGCCGCAAAGGTGTTGAACCCACCCTTGCCTGGCAACGGGATTACGATGGCCTTGATCGGTTAAAGTCGCTGAAGGCTGGTTTGCAACAGGAAACCTACACCTACAAGCGCAACACCTCGCTGGTAGAAACCCGCACCACTGCGCAGCGCACCTTCACCTACCACTACCGCCCCGCGCGCTCGGCCCAACCCAACCAGATCGACGTTGACGCGGTAAAAAGTACGACGTTCGATTACGACACCAAAACCTCAGCCATCAGTACGGCCAGCGACGCACAAGGCGAGCACATCTATACCTACACCGATCAAGGCTACCTGCTGAAAACCCAATGGCAGGGCCAGGACGCCAAAGGCCACCACTGCAACTATCGCAATTCGCTGCAGGGCCTGCCATTGGGCTACACCGAGAGTGACGGCGCAGAGGTGATCCACGACTACAACGACCTGGGGCAACTGCAACAGACCCGGCAAGGTGACCTGGTCGCAACGTTCGAATACGACAAGCTCGGGCGACTGAGGAAAACCACGACACAGGACCTGGCCAACGAACAGGTACTGGTGTGCGAGCAGACTTACGACGAACTTGGCCGAGAGAACAACCGCGAACAAACGCTCACCCGCCACGACGGCTCCACTGTCACCCAAAGCATCGCGCTGGAGTGGCAGGAAGATGACCAGCTGCGTACCCGCACCCTCACCCGTGACGGCCAACAATTGTTGGTGGAAACTTTCGACTACGATGCACTCGACCGGCTGGAGCAACACCAATGCCAAGGTACTACCCTGCCGCGCAACGCTGCTGGCCGGGCTATCAAGAGCCAGTACTTCGTCTACGACGAACTGAACAACCTCATCGAGTGCTACACCGATTTTGCCGACAACGCATCGGACGAAGCCTTCTATACCTACGACGGCTTCATCCTGAAACGGGCGGAGCACTCCCTGCAGCCTGATTATCCGGCCAGCCAGGCGTTCGACCACGATGCCGAAGGCAACCTGTTGAACGACGAACAAGGCAACCAACTGGTGTACGACGACCATGGTCGCCTGAGCGAAGTACAACGGGCCAGCGATGGGCAACCCCTGTATCGCTACCGCTATGACGGCCATGACGACCTGATCGGGGTACGTCATGAGCAAGCCGCGGAAGTGTCGCGCCGTTACCAAGGCTACCGGATAAGCAGTACACGCGATGCCGACTTGCTCACCGAGTACCTGTACGCAGGCGACCGCCCTCTGGGGTTGCAACGCCCAGGCCAAACCGCAGACAACCGGCTGTACGCGACCGACGCGGCAAACAGTGTGGTGGGTGAATGCAGCCGTGATGAACTGCACGATAACGCGTACACCGCCTATGGCGATTCACCGGACAACGACCAACTGGTGGGCCTGCTCGGCTTTAACGGCGAAGCCCGCGAACGGGCTTTGGGCTGGTCGCTGCTGGGGCGCGGCTACCGTGCTTACAACCCTGGGCTGATGCGTTTCCACAGCCCGGACACGGCAGCGCCAGAATATGCCGGTATCAACCCGTATGTGTACTGCGGCGGCAACCCGGCCAACTGGCACGACCCCAGCGGCCACTACGGCATGCGGCACAGCGCGGAGGCGCCGTACGTCCCGCCCAAACCACTGAAGGCCAAGGCCGACTGGCGATCCTGGCTTGGCGTGGCCATGGGTGCTGTCTTTGCTGTGGTCAGTTTCATGTTCCTACCGCCGGTAGGCCTGACCATGGCATTCGCCTTTGGCGCAGCCAGCCTTGCCATTGACGTGGCCGCTACGGCGGTTTCTGTGGGGGCACTGGTGACAGGGAGCGCTTCGGCTAACGACTGGGCGTTCTGGCTGGGGACGGCCAGTGCGCTGAGTACGTTGGGGCTCATGGGGTATAGCCGGCTGGGGGCGAGGGCAGCAGCAGATGCAACTGTCAACGCCACTTTGCCAGGCAAGTTGTATGCCTCTAGCGACGTTGTTACTTCCACGGTTACTAACGTTTTTAACACAACCAACAAGACAATCAATATACACAAAACCACCAACAATATTAAGAAGATTACAAAGGCCGCCCCAAGAAAGACCACCAACGTAGACCTTTTAGACAACTTCATCTACAAGACTAACCCTATCTTCGATGGAGGGATTTCCACATCTACATCTACATCCACATCCAGGAGAACCTCTCTTTCCGCAAGTAGTGCGGGCACAACCCCTCTAAGCGATGAACCAGTCATTTCCGCTTCAAGTCCAACCCCCAAAGCACCAACTGTAGAAATAGACACTGTAGAAACAGGCACCATCAAAAACGGCTACAAAAGTAATGGGAAAGGAAATTGGACGTTAACCAATCCCTATCCACTTCAAGATTTCAGAGGTGGTCAGTTTCGCCTAGGCGGCGAAAAGTGAGTGCAACACCTCACCCTAAAAAGAAATAACTTTATAGGCGGCCTTCGCCGAAGGCCGCCACCGCATACAAGAAGCCAGATAAAAGGCCGAATAAATCGGAATTTTCCTACAGAATATGAACCGTGGTTTTCGCTATCTTCATCCACCTTAACTGGCTTGCTTATTAAGCTGCATTCCAAATTGAACAGCTAGCGCTGCAAAGCCTATCAGCCGGCGCCTACCAACGAGTTCTTCTTATGTGTGACGCCACCCGAAAGCGGCTGTTGCCTGTACGCCATTGCTCAGTTCTATTCTTATCTGGTGCGAGTATTAGCCTACTATTCGCACTTGTCGCTCCCGCTACATCCGATGAAAGAAAAGTTCAATTCAACCCCAACTTCATGCGCCAAACTCCAGGCCACTCCAGCGACGCCAGCGTTGCCGCCCTGAGCACACTGGCCACCCAAGCTACCCTGGCGCCCGGCCGCTACCAGGTTGAAGTGCTGGTCAACCTGGCCCCAGCGGGCAAGCATGAAATAGATTTCCGTGAACGCAGCGACGGCAAGGGCCTGGAGCCCTGCCTCAGCGCCAGCCTGCTGCGAGAGCTGGGCCTGCGTGAACAGGGCCTGGCCGAGCCACTGCCCAGCGACGAGCGCTGCATCGACCTGCCCGTACTCGTGCCCGACGCCACCTATGACCTGGACCCCGGCCAACTCCAGCTGGCGCTGTCCATCCCGCAGATCGCCCTGCGCCGCGATGTGGCTGGCAGCGTTGCACCCGAGCGCTGGGACAACGGCATCAATGCCGCCTTCGTCAGCTACCAAGCCTCCGCGCAGCATTTCAGCGGCAAAACCGGCAAATCCAGAAGCAACCAGGACCTGTACCTCAACGGCGGAATCAACCTGGGCGGCTGGCGACTGCGCAGCAGCCAAAGCTGGCGCGACGACGGCGAAGGCCAGGACTGGGTGCACTTCAACACCTACGCCCAGCACGACCTACCCGGCCAATGGGGCACGCTGACCCTGGGCGAAACCTTCAGCAACGGCGATGTGTTCCGCAGCCTGCCTATCAAAGGCGTACAGCTGGCCACCGACATGGGCATGCTGCCCGATGTGATGCAAAGTTACGCGCCAGTGATCCGCGGCGTGGCTCAAAGCCGGGCCAAGCTGGAGGTGCTGCAGAACGGCTACCCGATCTATTCCACCTACGTTGCCGCCGGCCCTTACGAAATCAACGACCTGGGCATCGGCGGCGGCAGCGGCGACCTGGAAATCGTCCTCACCGAGGCCGATGGCCAAGTGCGCCGTTTCATCCAGCCCTACTCCACCCTCAGCAACCTGCTGCGCGAAGGCGTGTGGCGCTACAACCTGGTGGCCGGGCGCTATGACGGCGCCGATGGCATCGACAACCCCGCACTGTGGCAAGCCACCCTGGCCCGCGGCGGCCAGTGGGGCACCACCCTGTATGGCGGGCTGTTGGGCAGTGAGTATTACGATGCCGCCAACCTTGGCATCGCTCGCGACTTCGGCACCCTTGGTGCAGTGTCGCTGGACGTGACCCAGGCGCGTACCGACCTCGGCGAGCAAGGCGGCCAGGTGCAAGGGCAAAGTTATTCCGTGCGCTACGGCAAGGCCTTCCAGACCGGCACCAGCCTGCGCTTCGCCGGCTACCGCTACTCCACCGAAGGCTATCGCGAGTTTGACGAAGCCGTGCAGCAGCGCAATGCCTCCAGCCGCTATCAGGGCAACCGCCGCAGCCGCCTGGAAAGCTCGATCTACCAGACGTTCGGCAACCGCAACTCAATGAGCCTTACCCTTTCCCAGGACGATTACTGGGGCACCAACCGCCAGCGGCGCCAGTACCAGTTCCAGTTCAATACCCAGTACCGCCGGGTCAGCATCAACCTGTACGCCTCGCAGTCGTTGAGTGACGACCGCGGCAGCGACCGTATCGTTGGCTTGGGGGTCACCATCCCGCTGGGCTGGGGCACCTCAACGACTGCAAGTTTCGATGTGCAGGAAAGCGACGGCCGCTTCAGCGAACGCGCCACCTTGAACGGCGGTTCGCAGGACAACCGCCTGAGCTACCTGGCATCGCTGGCCAACGACGAACAGCAGCGCAAGACCGCCTCGGCGTCAGTGGGCTACCAGACGCAGAAGGTAAACGTGGGTGCCGGCTACACCGAAGCGGATGAGTTCCGCAGCGTTTCGGTGAATGCCAGTGGCGCGGTGTTGGCGCATGCCGGCGGCATCGTGCTGGGGCAATACCTGGGCGAGACCACTGCGCTGGTGCACGTGCCCGATGTGCCCGGCGTTGGTGTCGACAACGTGCCCGGTGGTAGCACCGACAGCAGTGGCTACATCCTCGCCCCACACATGCGCCCCTACCGGGTCAACCAGGTAACCCTGCAAACCGACCAGCTCGGCCCGGATGTGGAAATCGAAAACGGTGCCACCCAGGTTGTCCCCCGCCGAGGCGCGGTCGCTCTGGCAACTTTCAAAGCACGCCAGGTCAGCCGCCTGATCCTGACCTTGCAACATACCGACGGCCGCCCGCTGCCCTTCGGTACCCAGGTCAATGACCAACAGGGCAAGCACCTGGCGGTAGTGGGCCAGGCTGGCCAGGCGCTGATTGCGACAGATGCCCAGGCACAAACCCTGGAGGCGCGCTGGGGCGACCGCGCCGAACAGCGTTGCCGGTTGAAAATCGACCCGGCAACCATGCCAGAAGAGCAAGGCTACCGCCTGCAGACCTCGCGCTGCCCTACCCCATGACCCAGCCCGTGCGACGATGCCGCAGGCTTGCAACAGGAACCGACCATGCCCCACTTTTCGCGTTATTTCATCGGCCTCGCTGCTGCGGCGACGATGATGACACTGTCAAGCCAGGCCCATGCCCTGGGATGCCAATGGCCAACCACCACAGGCCCGTTGCAGTTCACGCACAACCTCGCCGGTGTGAGGTGGGTGGCACGCGATGCACCCGTGGGTAGCAAAATCTACTCAGCCACTAACACTGGCGTACGAGGCCCCGGCTTTGCCTTGAAGTGCGACAACGACGGGACACTAAGCCTGACCGCCACTATGGGGACGCCATTACCTGTCGCCCCCGGTACCTTCCCCCCCGTCGACGGGAAGGATGTGACGGGCAAAGTGTTACAAACCACCATTCCGGGCGTAGGCCTTTATCTGGAACTGGGCGGCTTCCTCAACGCAACGTCCAGCAACTCGTTCCAGGCAAACGACGGTGGTATCGGCGCCGTTCCCTATGTGGGTGAAAACCAGAGGGACATGAGGCCCACGTTCATGGAAATGACCAATCTCTCCATCAAGTACATGGCCTTGATCAAGACCGGCCCCATACCGCCTGGCGTCAATTCATTCAACCAGGAGGTCGTCAGGGGTTTCGTCAGCAATGTAGGGGATGCCGTAAGACTGAACCTGGGCGGGCAAGTCCAGCAGGCCCAGTGCACGCTCAGGGCCGATGCCGTCAGTGCCAACCCGGTACCACTTGGCACCCACGACATTGCCGACTTCACAGGCCAGGGCAGCACCAGCGATCCGGTTGATTTCTACATTACCCTCAACGACTGCGAGGACGACCCGGCAGGCAGCGTTGCCCGTGCGTTCATGCGCCTGGACGGCGTGGACGGCTCGGTGCCGGTGGACCGTGACCTGGGATTGTTCACCCTGACCACCGACTCGAGCGCCAGCGGCATCGGTATCCAGGTGATGCGCAGCGACAATACCCCACTGAAACTCGAAGAGTTCGTGAATATGGTGCCCCTTAGCCCCGGCATTACGCGCCTCGATCTTCGTGCCCGGTATTATCAGACCCAAGCAACGGTGACTCCCGGCGAGGCCAAAGGCGCATTGAACTTCACCATCGAATACCGCTAAGGGGCGGCCATGGCCGGGTAGCCATGGCCCCGCAATTTTGTAGGCAAAAAAAAACGCACCAAAGGAACTTTAAAATTCCTTGGTGCGTTTTGTATTGGAGCGGGAAACGAGACTCGAACTCGCGACCCCGACCTTGGCAAGGTCGTGCTCTACCAA
>NZ_MOMO01000115.1:0-25297 GCF_009933855.1 Pseudomonas sp. SG-MS2
TGCAACCACCAGAAGCTGAAGGTGGTGCCCAGAGACGGAGTCGAACCGCCGACACGAGGATTTTCAATCCTCTGCTCTACCGACTGAGCTATCTGGGCGACGAGGTGAATTAAATAGATTTCCAGACCGCTCGTCAACGACTTTTTGAAAAAATTTTAAATTAATTCCGTCGCTTACGATTTTTGGGGTCATTCGGCCGGTGGAACGTAACCTTCCGCCTGCGCGTAATCTTCGCCGGCGAAAAACTTGTCCATCTCGCCCTGAAGGTACTTGCGGTCCTCGGCGTTCATCATGTTCAGGCGCTTCTCGTTGATCAGCATGGTCTGGTGCTTCTGCCAGTCGGCCCAGGCTTGCTGCGAGATGTGCTCGAAGATGTCCTGGCCCTTGGCGCCGGGGTAAGGCGGGCGCTCCAGGCCTGGCAGTTGTTCTTTGTATTTGCGGCACATCACGGTGCGGGTCATCGGGCATCTCCTGCAATCAGTTCGTCGGCCGCGCGTTTGAGCAGCTTTTTGACCGGGGCGGCGAGGCCCAGGCGCGGCGGGGTGGCGAGGTTATACCAGAGCCAGTCGGCCTCGGCCACGTGCTGGCCGACCGGGTCGACACGCACCAGCCATGGCTCGATCGCCAGCTGGAAATGGCTGAAGGTATGGGTCAGGCCGTCCAGCGCGCGGCTTTCGGCCAGGCGCAGGCCGTGTTGGTAGGCCAGGTCATCGAGCTGCTCGATGGCGTCCAGCTCGGGCAGGCTCCACAGGCCACCCCAGAGGCCGCTGGACGGGCGGCGGTAAAGCAGGATCGCGCCTTCATTGTTGGCCAACAGCGGCATCAGGGTGCGCCGCTGGGGCAGGGCCTTGCGCGGTTTGGGCTCGGGGTAGCGCGTTTCCTCGCCGTGCAAGTGCGCTTCGCAGCCGCTGCGCACGGGGCACAGCAGGCAACTTGGCTTGCTGCGGGTGCACAGCGTGGCGCCCAGGTCCATCATCGCCTGGGTGTAGTGGTTGGCGCGCTGTTGCGGGGTAAAGCGCTCGGCAGTGGCCCACAGGGCATTGGCCACCTTCGGTTCGCCCGGGTAGCCGGCCTGGGCGGTAAAGCGGGCCAGCACGCGTTTGACATTGCCGTCCAGGATCGGCGCACGGATACCCATGCTGATGCTGGCAATGGCACCGGCGGTGGAGCGGCCGATACCTGGTAGCTCGGTAAGCTGTTCGACACTGCGCGGGAACTCGCCGCCGTGTTGCTCGACGACGATCCTGGCGGCCTTCTGCAGGTTGCGTGCACGGGTGTAGTAACCCAGGCCGGTCCACAGGTGCAGCACCTCGTCTTCCGGGGCGTCGGCCAGCGCCTGCACGGTGGGCAGGGCCTGCATGAAGCGGTCGAAGTAGTTCAGCACGGTGCTGACCTGGGTCTGTTGCAGCATGATTTCCGACACCCACACCCGGTAAGGGTTGATGCTCTGTTGCCAGGGCAGGTCGTGTCGGCCGTGCTGGTCGTACCAGTCCAGCACGGCGCTGGAGAACTGCGCAGGGCTCATCGCTTGAACAGCCCCTTGAGCGCGTCTTTCAATTCTGGGCTCACTTTGTCTCCGAGTTTTTCATCGAGCTTTTCATCGATCTTGTCTTTGAGGCGGTTGCCGGCCAGTTTGGCGGCAACCTTGCCCAGGCCGTCCTGGTCCAGGCGGCAGGCCTTGGCGCCAAGCTCCAGCGGGCCACGGCAACGCAGCGGCAGTTCGACGCCGACGTAACGCTCGTTGACCTGGCAGGCCGGGTCGGGCATGGCACGCTGATCACCTTCGACGATCACGCCGACGTTGTAGTCCATGCCCAGCACGCGCAGGTCAAGGTCGCCGTGGCCGTTGACGGTAAGGCCTGGGATGCGCGCCTTGAGGTCCGGGTTGCTGGCCACGCCGTTGCGCACCACCAGACTGCCGCGCAGTTCTTCGAACGGCGTGTCCTTGCCGCGTGGTTCGCCGCTGAGCGTCTTGCGGTTGAGCGTGGCGATGGCCTGGCAGAGCTGCTGTTCCAGGTTGGCGTTGACCAGCACGCCGTCGTTGATGGTGAAGTTTGCATTGCCGTTGAGGGTGTCCACCAGTGCCTTCTGGCTGTTACCGGTGGCTGTCAGGTCGCTGGTCAGGGTCAGCAGGCCTTTGACCGGCGGGGCCTGGTCTTTGTCTTCAGCCTTGATGAAGTGCTCCACCGGCACGCGGTTGATCTTGGTATTGACGCCGATCTGCGGCACGGCTGGGCGCACATCTACGGTGCCCTTGGCTTCGAAGCTGCCGTCGTAAAGGCCACCGCGCAAGGTTTGCAAGGTGATCAGGCCGCCCTGGCCGTTCGCTTGCAGCTGCGCGTCGCTGATCGGCAGCTTGTCCAGGGTCAGTGAGCCGAAGGCCAGGTCGGCCTGCAGGTCGAGCGTGCGAAGGCGGTCCACCGGCAGCAGCTTGTCGTTGCTCCAGGCAACCTGGGTGGGCGCGTTTGGCAGCGGCGAACTGCCGGCACCGGCGATGGCGCTGGCTTCCTGTTGCTTGACCTCGTTCTGGCGCGCTGCTGTGGCACCCTTGGCTGCTTCGCTCTTGGCCGGCATGTAGCGGTCGGCGTCGAACTTGTCGGCCTTGAGCTGCACGCGCAGGGCTTGCTTGGCAAAGTCCTCGACGGCAACGCGGCCGCTGAAGGTGCTGTCGTCGAGTTTTACGGCGAGGTCTTCCAGGGCCAGGCTGCTTGGCGTGCCCTGCAGGCGGCTGACCAGCTCCAGCTTGTTGAAGGCGGCGGGGTCGTTGGTGGCCGGCAGCGGATGGCCGACGCCATCGAGGAAGGTGCGCAGGTCGAACTGGGCGATGGACAGCCCACCGCTGAGCTGCGGCGTCTTGTCCAGGTCGCGCAGGTTCAGCTCGCCAAGGGCGCGCAGCTGGTTGGCCGAGATTTTCAGGCCATTCCAGGAGGCGACGTTGGCTGCCATGTCGACCAACAGCTGGCCTTGGGCCGCGAAGGTCATGGTCTTGCCGGCCAGAGGCTCGCCCGAGGTTTCGCCAGACAGGCGCATGTCCTCGAAGTTGTAGCGCTTGAGCTTGCGGTCAAAGCGCAGCTCGCCGGCAAGTTCGGTGCGTGCCTTCATGTTCGGCTGGCTGGCGCTGAGGAAGGCGCTGGCCTTGAGCGGGATGTTCGCGCCCTCGTGAATCGGGCCGGTGCTCAGCTGGATGCTTTCGGCGCTGTAGCTCTGGCCGGTCTTGGCATCGCTGAAGTGCACACGGGCGTTGTTCACGGTCAGGCTGTCGATGTCGAGCTTGACCGCACGTTCGCTGCTGCCCTCTGCAGGTGCGCCGGGCTGCTCGGCAGGCGCAGGTGCACTGGCGGTTGGGTCGGTTTGCGCAGGCAGCGGCTTGCCGATGTCTTCCCAGTTGCCATGGCCCTGTTCATCACGGTTCAGGGTCAGGTTCAGGCCTTCGACGCGCACATCGCTCATCTGCACTTCACGGCGCAGCAAGGGCAGCACGCGTACCGACAGGCCAAGCATCTGCAGGTCGGCGAACGGTTCCTTGGGCTTGTTCAGGGTGGCGATGCTGGCTTCGTGAAGCTCCAGGCCCAGCCACGGGAACAGGCTCCAGCCGATGTCGCCATTGAGGGTCAGCTCGACGTGGGCCTTGTCGCGCGCCAACTGGCGGATCTCGTCTTTATAGTCGTTGGGATCGAAGAGGTGGGTCAGGGCGAAGCCCAGCGCCACGATGATCAGCAGCAACCCGAGAAGCCCCAGTCCCAGGAGTTTGCCGAACGCTTTCATGGGCGAGTCCTTGTAGTCCGTATTTGATTTTCAAGCGCCAGAGTATAGCGCCGCAGTGGTATGCCCAGAGTATTCGACAAGAGATACAGAGCATTTCCTACCAATTGATCAGCTGTTGTGGCTTTCGACAGTTGTGGTTTGGGCAGTTCCTTTTTGCTGACTTGGCAGCAATACCGATTCAGCCGGGCAAAAAATAACGATATCAGATTGCTTTCATGTCATAGGCGAACTGGTACTCTTTCGCCGCCTGCGAAGCGGCCGCGACGTATTGTCGCGGGACGTTGCCCTGAAACGGCCGAGCCTTACGTGCAACCAGAAGAGCCGGGCATTCAATGCGCATGCATCGTCTACCTACATAAGGATCACATCCATGAACAGCAGTATCACGGCAGGAGCAGTGGCCAGCGCGCCAAGCTTCCTGTCGAAGGAGCGCATCATCGCCCGCCCGGGCTTCAACCGCTGGTTGGTACCCCCGGCCGCGTTGGCCATCCACCTATGCATCGGCATGGCCTACGGTTTTTCCGTCTTCTGGCTGCCGCTGTCCCAGGCCATCGGCATCACGGCCCCGGTAGCGTGCTCGGCGGACATGGGCTTCATTGCCCGCATGTTCAGCGCCGAGTGCGACTGGCCCATTTCCATGCTGAGCTGGATCTACACCCTGTTCTTCGTGTTCCTAGGTTGCTCGGCAGCGGTGCTGGGCGGTTGGCTGGAACACGCCGGGCCGCGCAAGGCTGGCCTGGTGTCGGCCCTGTGCTGGTGCGGCGGCATGCTGATTTCGGCAATTGGCGTGAAGACCCACCAGCTATGGCTGATGTGGCTGGGCTCCGGCGTGATCGGCGGTATTGGCCTGGGCCTGGGCTACATCTCGCCGGTTTCGACCCTGATCAAGTGGTTCCCGGACAAGCGCGGCATGGCCACTGGCATGGCGATCATGGGCTTTGGCGGCGGCGCCATGGTCGGTGCACCGTTGGCCACTGCGCTGATGGGGCACTTCGGCAATGAGCATGAAGTGGGTGTGTGGCAGAGCTTCGTGGTGATGGCGGCGATCTACTTCGTGTTCATGACCGCTGGCGCCCTGGCGTACCGCGTGCCGCCGACCGGCTGGAAGCCTGAAGGCTGGACCGCGCCGGTGAAGAAAGCCAATGCGATGGTCACCGACCGTCACGTGCACGTCAGCGTTGCCTGGAAAACCCCGCAGTTCGCGCTGATCTGGCTGGTGCTGTGCCTGAACGTTTCTGCGGGCATCGGCATCCTGGGCATGGCGTCGCCACTGCTGCAGGAAGTGTTTGCCGGCAAACTGCTGGGCAACGAGCTGCGCTTCAGCGAGCTGAACGCTGCACAATTGGCGCAGATTGCCGCCATTGCCGCTGGCTTCACCGGCCTGCTCAGCCTGTTCAACATCGGCGGGCGGTTCTTCTGGGCATCGTTCTCGGACTACATCGGCCGCAAGAACACCTACTTCGCCTTCTTCGCCTTGGGTGTGGGCCTCTACAGCCTGGTGCCGAACATGGGCCACCTGGGCAACGTGGCACTGTTCGTGGCGGCGTTCTGCATCATCCTGTCCATGTACGGCGGTGGTTTCGCCACAGTGCCGGCCTACCTGGCCGACCTGTTCGGTACGCAGATGGTCGGTGCCATCCACGGTCGCCTGTTGACGGCCTGGGCCGCTGCCGGCGTGCTGGGCCCGGTGCTGATCACTTACCTGCGTGAGTACCAGCTGGCGGCGGGTGTGGAACGTGCGGCGGCTTATGACATGACCCTGTACATCCTCGCTGGCCTGCTGGTGCTGGGCTTTGTCTGCAACCTGCTGGTGCGCCCGGTGGCCGACAAGCACTTCATGAGCGATGCCGAGCTTGCGGCCGAGCGTGCCCTGAGCCACGACAAAGGCGCCGACGGCGCGCGTTCGCTGGAGTGGCACGCTGCACCTGGCAGCCTGCCGCTGGTGCTGATCGCTTGGGCGGTGGTGGTGATTCCGCTGGCCTGGGGGGTGTGGATTACCCTGCAGAAGACGGCGGTGTTGTTCCACTGAGGTGCATGACAGCCAGCTGACTGGCTGGCTGTGATGGCCTCATCGCCGGCAAGCCGGCTCCTGCAAGCTTCTCCACCAAGCATGAGTTTTGTGGAGGCCTCTGGGGGCCGGCTTGCCGGCGATCGGGCTGCGGAGCAGCCCCTTGCAATGCCATATGTCATCCGCGTTCCAAGCTTGAGCGTTCTGGGCCTATAATGGAGCCCTTTTCGCCCAATGATTTTGCGGAGCTGGTGATGGTCGAACGTAAGGCTTCCGTCGAGCGCAATACCCTGGAAACCCAGGTCAAGTGCTCGATCAACCTCGATGGCAGTGGCAAGGCCCGATTCGATATCGGCGTGCCTTTCCTTGAACACATGCTCGACCAGATTGCCCGACACGGGCTGATCGATCTGGATATCGAGTGCAAGGGTGACCTGCATATCGACGATCACCATACCGTCGAAGACGTCGGTATCACGCTGGGCCAGGCATTCGCCCAGGCCATCGGTGACAAGAAAGGCATCTTCCGTTACGGCCATGCCTATGTGCCGCTGGACGAAGCGCTGTCGCGTGTAGTCATCGACTTCTCCGGCCGCCCAGGCCTGCAGATGCACGTGCCGTACACCCGCGCCACCGTTGGCGGCTTCGATGTCGACCTGTTCCAGGAGTTCTTCCAGGGCTTCGTCAACCATGCCTTGGTTACCCTGCACATCGACAACCTGCGTGGCCATAATACCCACCACCAGATCGAAACCGTGTTCAAGGCCTTTGGTCGTGCCCTGCGCATGGCCGTGACCCAGGACGAGCGCATGGCCGGGCAGATGCCATCGACCAAGGGATGCCTGTAAATGCAGACGGTAGCCGTAATCGACTATGGCATGGGCAACCTGCACTCGGTGGCCAAGGCGCTCGAGCATGTCGGCGCTGGCAAGGTGCTGGTCACCAGCGATGCTGCGGTGATTCGCGAGGCTGACCGTGTGGTGTTCCCGGGCGTGGGCGCGATTCGCGACTGCATGGCCGAAATCCGCCGCCTGGGCTTCGACAGCCTGGTGCGTGAAGTCAGCCTGGACCGGCCGTTCCTAGGCATCTGTGTCGGCATGCAGGCGCTGCTGGACCACAGCGAAGAAAACGACGGTGTCGACTGCATCGGCCTGTTCCCTGGCCAGGTGCGCTTCTTCGGTAAAGACCTGCAGGAAGGTGGTGAGCACCTGAAAGTGCCGCACATGGGCTGGAACGAAGTCACCCAGGCCGTCGACCACCCGCTGTGGCACGACATCTCTGATCGTGCGCGCTTCTATTTCGTGCACAGCTACTACATCAATGCCGGCAAGCCGGGCCAGGTGGTCGGCCGCGGCCATTATGGCGTCGACTTCGCTGCCGCGCTGGCCGAGGGCTCGCGCTTTGCCGTGCAGTTCCACCCGGAGAAGAGCCATACCCATGGCCTGCAACTGCTGCAGAACTTCGTCGCCTGGGACGGGCGCTGGTAAATGAGCAGGTCGAAGACCAAGGCCCCCGTCATCACCCTGGCCCCCGAGCAGGAGCGCGAAGCGCTCGACACCCTCAAGCGCTTCCTCGAAGACCGCTTCGAGTTGCAGCTGGGGTCGTTCGAGGTGGCTGAGGTCCTCGACGTGTTCAGCAAAGAGATTGCACCCCATTACTACAACAGGGCGATTGCCGATGTTCAGCTGCACCTCAAGGAGCGGTTCGAGAGCATCGAGAGCGACCTGTGGGCGTTGGAAAAAAGCTGAAAGCTTCAAGCCTCAAGCTGTAAGCCAAAGCTGGACCGCCATCGAAAACACGACGCGCATGCTTGCAGCTTGTCGCTTGCAGCTTGCCGCTTGAATTGACGAAGGAAAGAGCATGCTGATTATCCCCGCTATCGATCTGAAGGACGGTGCCTGCGTGCGCCTGCGCCAGGGCCGCATGGAAGACTCCACGGTATTTTCCGACGACCCGGTGAGCATGGCCGCCAAGTGGGTCGAGGGTGGTTGCCGCCGCCTGCACCTGGTCGACCTCAACGGCGCCTTCGAAGGCCAGCCGGTCAACGGTGAGGTGGTCACCGCCATCGCCAAGCGTTACCCGAACCTGCCGATCCAGATCGGCGGCGGCATCCGGTCGCTGGAAACCATCGAGCACTACGTCAAGGCCGGCGTCAGCTATGTGATCATCGGCACCAAGGCAGTCAAGCAGCCAGAGTTCGTCGCCGAAGCGTGCAAGGCCTTCCCCGGCAAGGTCATCGTCGGCCTGGACGCCAAGGACGGTTTCGTCGCCACCGACGGCTGGGCTGAAGTGAGCTCGGTGCAGGTCATCGACCTGGCCAAGCGTTTCGAGGCCGATGGCGTCTCGGCGATCGTCTACACCGACATCGCCAAGGACGGCATGATGCAGGGTTGCAACGTGCCATTCACCGCAGCGCTGGCAGCGGCCACCACGATCCCGGTGATCGCCTCGGGCGGCATCCACAACCTGGGTGACATCAAGACCCTGCTGGACGCCAAGGCTCCAGGCATCGTCGGTGCCATCACTGGCCGTGCCATCTACGAAGGCACCCTCGATGTCGCCGAGGCCCAGGCCTTCTGCGACAACTATAAAGGCTGAGGACTGAACCATGGCACTGGCCAAGCGCATCATCCCTTGCCTGGACGTGGACAACGGCCGGGTGGTCAAGGGCGTCAAGTTCGAGAACATTCGTGATGCCGGCGACCCGGTGGAAATTGCCCGTCGCTACAACGAGCAGGGTGCCGACGAAATCACCTTCCTCGACATCACCGCCAGCGTCGATGGCCGCGACACCACCCTGCATACCGTCGAGCGCATGGCCAGCCAGGTGTTCATCCCGCTGACCGTGGGCGGTGGCGTGCGTACCGTGCAGGACATCCGCAACCTGCTCAATGCCGGTGCCGACAAGGTTTCGATCAACACCGCTGCGGTGTTCAACCCAGAGTTCGTGGGTGAGGCTGCCGACCGTTTCGGTTCGCAGTGCATCGTGGTGGCCATCGATGCCAAGAAGGTGTCAGCGCCCGGTGAAGCGCCGCGCTGGGAAATCTTCACCCATGGTGGGCGCAAGCCGACCGGGCTGGACGCCGTCGAGTGGGCGAAGAAGATGGAAGCCCTGGGGGCCGGTGAGATCCTGCTGACCAGCATGGACCAGGACGGCATGAAGAACGGTTTTGACCTGGGTGTGACCCGCGCCATCAGCGATGCGCTGGGCATTCCGGTGATCGCTTCGGGTGGTGTGGGTAACTTGCAGCACCTGGCTGACGGGATTCTGGAAGGGCATGCCAGCGCGGTGCTGGCGGCGAGCATCTTCCACTTCGGTGAGTACACGGTGCCGGAGGCCAAGGCCTACATGGCTGCACGCGGTATCGTCGTTCGCTGATGGATTGTTGGGAGGGCTTTGCCCTCCTTTCGCGACACAAGGCCGCGCCTACAGATCCCCGGTAGGAGCGGCCTTGTGTCGCGAAAGGGCCGCACAGCGGCCCCAGTTGCATCACCCGTGGTTCTTGCCAAGCAGCGCGTGATAGAGCTCGGTATCCCCAAGTATCCCCACCACCTTGTCGTTATCCTGCAGCACCAGCTTGTTGCCGGTCTGGTAACGGATCTGCAGCGCCTCGCGCATGCCGATATCGGCGTTGACCAGCGTAGGCCGGCGTTCCAGCAACTCGACATCCTCCCCTGGCGCCCAGTTCTGCAGGTCCAGCCCGTTCTGCCCCTGGCGTGCACGCTTGAGCGAGCCTCCTTCGCCCAGGTCCAGCCACGAGTCGATGCCTGGGTCCAGGCACACCGAACCGTTGATCCGCTTGCAGTTGTCCAGGGTGCGCATCAGGCTGCGGCCGCACAGCACGTTCAGCGGGTTGGTGTGGGCCACGAAGGTGCGCACATACTCGTCCGCCGGGTTGAGCACGATTTCCTCGGGCTTGCTGTACTGGATGATCCGCCCATCTTTCATGATGGCGATGCGGCTGCCCAGCTTGAGCGCTTCGTCCAGGTCGTGGCTGACGAACACGATGGTCTTGTTGAGCTTGCGCTGCAGCTCCAGCAGCTCGTCCTGCAGGCCCTGGCGGATCAGCGGGTCGAGGGCCGAGAACGGTTCGTCCATCAGCAGGATGTCGGCGTCCATGGCCAGCGCCCGGGCCAGGCCCACGCGCTGCTGCATGCCGCCGGAGAGTTCGTCCGGCTTCTTGTTGCGCCACTGGGTCAACCCCACCAGCTCGAGCTTCTCGTCGACCAGCTTGCGCCGTTCCTTTTCAGGGCGGCCCTGCATTTCCAGGCCAAAGCTGATGTTCTCGCGCACCGTCAGCCAGGGCATCAGGGCGAACTTCTGGAACACCATGGCGATGCGCTTGGTGCGCATCATCTTGAGCTCCGCCGGGGTGCAGTGGGCAATGTCGATGTGCTGGCCTTCGTGCTCGACGAACAGCTTGCCGCGGCTGACGGTGTTCAGGCCGTTGATGCAGCGCAGCAGGCTCGACTTGCCCGAGCCGGACAAGCCCATCAGCACACAGATCTCGCCCTTGTTGATGTCCAGGTTGGCCTTTTCGACGCCGACCACAAGGCCGGTCTGCTTGAGGATCTGCTCGCGGGTCTTGCCCTGGTCGAGTAGTGCCAGGGCCTCGCGCGGCTTGTTGGAGAAGATGACGTCGACGTCTTCGAAACGAATGATGCTCATGCTTCACCCCTTGCCGTGACTTCCGGTTGCTTGCAGATACGGTCGAGCATGATGGCCAGCAGTACGATCGCCAGGCCCGCTTCGAAGCCCAGGGAAATATCGGCGGTGTTCAGTGCGTTGACCACGGGTTTGCCCAGGCCGTCGGCACCCACCAGGGCGGCGATCACCACCATCGACAGCGACAGCATGATGCACTGGGTGACACCGGCGGCGATGCTGGGCATCGCGTGGGGCAGTTCGATGCGGGTCAGCAACTGGCGCCGCGAGCAGCCGAAGGCCTTGCCGGCGTCCAGCAGCTCCTGCGGGACGTCGCAGATGCCCAGATAGGTCAGGCGAATCGGCGCGGCGATGGCGAACACCACCGTGGAGATCAGCCCAGGCACCACACCCAGGCCGAACAGGGTCAGGGTAGGGATCAGGTAAACGAAGGTCGGCACCGTCTGCATCAGGTCGAGCACCGGGCGCATCACGGTGTAGAACATCGGTTTGTGCGCGGCGACGATACCCAGCGGCACGCCGATGGCCACACAGACCACGGTGGCAAAGGTGACTTGTGCCAGGGTTTCCATGGTCTCCTGCCAGTACCCCAGGTTGAGGATCAGCAGAAAGGAGAGGGCGACGAACACCGTCAGTGCCCATTTACGCTGGATCAGGTGCGCGAGGGCGGCGAACAGGGCGATGAGGACGAACGGGTTGAACCAGGTCAGGGTGCTGGTGACGCCATGGATCATGAATTCCAGGCCTTGGGCGATGGCGTCGAAGTAATCGGCGCCATTCTGGGTCAGCCATTCGACGAATGACGCGATGTACTGACCCAGGGGTATTTTCTGATCGATAAGCATGATAGCGAGCTTCCACCTGCAAAGATTGAAATCAGTCCGGGGCGAGCACGGTCCCGCCCCGCGGTGTTGCCTTGGCGTCTTGCGTTATTGCGTCAGTTTGGCTTTGGCCGCCTCAAGGCCGGGTTTGCCGTCCACGGTGGTCACCCCGGCGAGCCAGGCGTCCAGCTTGCCTGGGTTGTCCTTGAGCCACTTCTTGGCAGCTGCCTCGGGTTTCATCTTGTCGTCCAGGACATAGCCCATCATGGTGCTTTCATCCTTGAGCTCGAACGACAGGTTCTTGAGCAGTTGCCCTACGTTGCTGCACTCCTGCACATAGCCCTTGCGGGTATTGGTCAGCACGGTTGCCTTGCCCAATTCAGGGCCGAAAAAGTCGTCCCCGCCGGTCAGGTACTGCATCTTGAAGCGGGTGTTCATCGGGTGAGGTTCCCAGCCGAGGAATACGATCGCCTCCCCGCGCTTCTGCGACCTGTCGACCTGGGACAGCATGCCGGCCTCACTGGACTGCACGATCTTGAAACCGGCGTCCTTCAGGCCGAAGGCGTTCTTGTCGATCATGCTCTGGATGGTGCGGTTGCCGTCGTTGCCCGGTTCGATGCCGTAGATCTTGCCGTCCAGTTCCTTCTTGAACTTGGGAATGTCGGCAAAGTCCTTGAGGCCCTTGTCGTACAGCGACTGAGGCACGGCCAAGGTGTACTTGGCGTTTTCCAGGTTGGCCCGCACGGTTTCGACAGTACCGGCATCACGGTACTGCTTGATGTCGTTTTCCATGGTCGGCATCCAGTTGCCGAGAAACACGTCCAGGTCCTTGCCGGTGGCCAGCGACTTGTAGGTCACCGGTACCGAAATCATGGTGGTGTGGGTCTTGTAGCCCAGTGCTTCGAGCACAACGCTGGTGGTCGCGGTGGTTACCGTGATGTCGGTCCAGCCGACATCAGAAAAACGTACCGTCTGACACTGCTCGGGCTCTGCGGCCTGGGCCAGCAAGGGGGCGGACAGCAACGCGGCCAGCAACAGCGAGGGTGAACCTTTCATGGATGGACTCCTGTGATTTTATCTTCGGGTTCGCGAGGGCTGCCGGGCTTTCTCAGGGTCCGGTCAACCAGGCCTGCAGAGGGCAGGATGCGAGGCCGTGCAATACGAGTCGCTTTTGATAATCCACCAGCGCCGGGCAATCGCCTACTGGTGGGGTCGTAACCAGTACGGAACGGGTCGCTTTGAGTACTGGCGATGTCGCATATGGCTTTTTCCTCCCCTGCCTGCGTATTTTTCCGTCATCAGAGCGCCCGAAAGCGGCGCACATACAGCTCAAACAGCGCGGCGCTGCTGGACAAAAGTACGTCGGTTGCAGACGGCGAAGGGGGGCGTAAAAGCCCGATGATGCGTGCATTCGTGGCGGCTCGCAGCTTCAGCCTAGCAGTTGCCCCGCCCTGCGCATGGCGCGCAGAGACAAGCCCAGCAAGAGGTGTAGCGACAATGGCCATCAGCGTGTTCGACCTGTTCAAGATCGGAGTCGGGCCCTCCAGCTCCCATACCGTCGGCCCCATGCGTGCAGGCGCCCTGTTTGTCCAAGGGCTGCGTGAGCGCGGCGAGCTTGAGCAGGTGAAAAGGGTGCAGGTGCGGTTGTACGGTTCGCTGTCGGCCACCGGTATTGGCCACGGCTCTGACCACGCCACCATCATGGGCCTGATGGGCGAATGGCCGGACGCCATCGACCCGGCCCAGATCGTCCCACGCATCGCCGACCTGCGCGAAACCAACACCCTGAAGCTGGATAACCGGTTGCCCATCGAATTCGTCTGGGCCCGTGACATGCTGCTGCTGGACGAGAACCTGCCGTACCACCCCAATGCCATGACCCTGATCGCCGAAGGCGAGCAGGGCGAGCTGCACCGTGACACGTACTACTCGGTGGGAGGTGGTTTTGTGGTCGACGCCGCCCAGGCCGCCAGTGGTGTGCTGGATGCCGACCAGACGGTGCTGCCGTACGATTTCAACAGTGCCGCAGAGCTGCTGCGCCTGTGCAAGCAAAACGACCTCAGCGTGTCGCAATTGATGATGGCCAACGAGAAGGTCTGGCGCAGCGAGCAAGAGATCCGCACCGGCCTGCACACGCTCTGGCAAGCCATGCAGGAATGCGTGCACAACGGCCTCAAGCATGAAGGCACGCTGCCCGGCGGGCTGAACGTGCGCCGCCGCGCGGCCAGGCTGCACCGCAGCCTGCAGGAGATCGGCAAGCCCAATGTGATCGGCTCGACCATGAGTGCCATGGAGTGGGTCAACCTGTTCGCCCTGGCGGTCAACGAAGAGAACGCCGCGGGCGGGCGCATGGTTACTGCGCCCACCAATGGCGCGGCCGGCATCATCCCGGCGGTGCTGCACTACTACATGCGCTTCAGCGATGAGGTCGACGAGTCCAACGTGGTCGACTTCTTCCTGGCCGCCGCCGCAGTGGGCATCCTTTGCAAAAAGAACGCATCGATTTCAGGTGCCGAAGTGGGTTGCCAGGGTGAGGTCGGGTCAGCGTGCGCCATGGCGGCGGCGGGCCTTGCCGAGGTGCTGGGGGCGACCCCGCCGCAGGTGGAGAATGCCGCCGAGATCGCCCTGGAGCACAACCTTGGCCTGACCTGCGACCCGGTCGGTGGCCTGGTGCAGGTGCCCTGCATCGAGCGCAACGCCATTGCGGCTGTAAAAGCCATCAACGCTGTGCAGATGGCTCTTCGCGGTGACGGCGAGCACTTCATCTCCCTGGACCAGGTGATCCGCACCATGCGCGACACCGGCGCCGACATGCATGACAAGTACAAAGAGACCTCGCGCGGCGGCCTGGCGGTCAGCGTCATCGAATGTTGATGCGCTGACTGTGCGCTACGCTCGTCAGGACGCCCCGTTTTGGGGCGTCTTCGCATCAGCCGATCGTCGGGTGTCGCGATCAGTGTTGCCATTGTCGGTGACACTAAACAGTGTCGTTTCTGGGCAACCTGCCTTGAGCGTGTCACCAATTTGCTCATAAGTGACACGCAAAGGCGCTGGCCCGCCGGTTTGGGTTTTTTACACAACCCGACCGCCGAGCCCGAATTGCTGAAAAAAGGCGTCGTTTTTGGGTTTTTTTGGATGGCCGTTCAATTTCAGGCACGGCCCTTGCGTTGAGATTGGTAAAGCCCCCGCACATGAACCGGGGCCATGACAAAAAAAATAGTGCCCGCCTGAGGCACGCCCTGTATTTGTGTGAGGAGAAATCGCGATGACGTCGTACACCTCCGGGAATCCAACCCAGAACCGCACAGCACCCCAGTCCATCGGGTTTCTCCTACTGGACAACTTCACCCTGATTTCCCTGGCATCGGCCGTCGAGCCGCTGCGCATGGCCAACCAGCTTTCGGGCCGTGAGCTGTATCGCTGGCATACGCTGACCGTCGATGGCGGCCAGGTCTGGGCCAGCGATGGCTTGCAGATCACCCCGGACGCCGCCATCGCCAACGCCCCTCCCATCGACACCGTGATCGTCTGCGGTGGCGTCGGTATCCAGCGTTCGGTCACCCGTGAGCATGTCACCTGGCTGCAGGCCCAGGCCCGTCAGTCGCGCCGTTTGGGCGCTGTGTGTACCGGCAGCTGGGCGCTGGCCTGTGCCGGCCTGCTCGACGGTTTCGACTGCAGCGTGCATTGGGAATGCCTGGCGTCGATGCAGGAGGCATTCCCGCGGGTCAACATGAGCACTCGCCTGTTCACCCTCGACCGCAACCGCTTCACCAGCTCTGGCGGCACCGCGCCGCTGGACATGATGCTGCACCTGATCAGCCGCGATCATGGTCGCGAACTGTCGGCGGCCATTTCGGAGATGTTCGTCTACGAGCGCATTCGCAACGAACAGGACCACCAGCGCGTGCCGCTCAAGCACATGCTGGGCACCAACCAGCCGAAGCTGCAGGAAATCGTCGCGCTGATGGAGGCCAACCTGGAAGAGCCGATCGACCTCGACGAACTGGCCGTGTACGTGGCCGTGTCACGTCGCCAGCTTGAGCGCCTGTTCCAGAAGTACCTGCATTGTTCGCCGTCGCGCTATTACCTCAAGCTGCGCCTGATTCGCGCGCGGCAATTGCTCAAGCAGACCCCGATGTCGATCATCGAAGTGGCCTCGGTGTGCGGCTTCGTGTCCACCCCGCACTTCTCCAAGTGCTACCGCGAGTACTTCGGCATACCGCCGCGTGATGAACGAGTAGGTTCGAATACTGCACAACAGGTAGCGATGATGCCGATTCCGCAGGCCATGACTCTGTCGCCGCACAGCGGGCCGATGGCTGCATTGAGCCAGGCGCGCAACGAGTCGACCTTTGCCAGTGTGAGGCTCTGACGTCCCGGGGCTGCTTTGCAGCCCAATCGCCGGCAAGCCGGCTCCCACAGGTTCACCACCAAGCCTGAGATTGGTGTGAATCTGTGGGAGCCGGCTTGCCGGCGATGAGGCCCGTTCAGAAATACGCGATCAGGCGCGCTTGTTGAAACTTGCAAGCGCTGGCAGCAACTGCTTGTCGATCGCCTGGCGCACCGCCGGCAGAATCGTCGCACTGCCTGTGTACATTTGCTCGACCATGCCCTTGAGCGCCCGCGCGTTAGGCTCGGTCAGCCCACGCACCACCGCCTCGCAGGCCTGCTCGGCACTGGCCCCGGCAGGGATGTCGAAGCCGCGCGCGCGCAGTTGGCCGGCGAGGTCGTCCTGATCAATCAAATCCGCATGCATCATGGCTGTTGTCCCTTTTATCGCGAAAAGAGTGCTGCTGTGATTTACGACCGATTCTGTGTCGCCAGCGACACGGCCGCAACCACAGAATGCCGGCATGACTGCTTTGGCTAAGAACAGGTCGTTCCCGGCTAATTCCCAGTGCCGGGAAGAACGCACACTGGCCTCATTCACGGTACCGCAGGGTTTGGTCACCCTCACACATGCACAGTGGATGTTGCTCGCTCTTGGCCCCGCTGGCTCACGGCTTTGCGGGGTTATTTTTTGGGCAGGCCAATCACACGTCCCACATAGGCTGGCGCTGGAAGATGACGCTGTTCATCCACCAGGCCCTGCAGCAATGCCATGCTGCCCTCGCTGAACGGCGCCGCCTTCGGCCCTGCCAGGTCCACATGCAGCAGCATCTGCTCGCTGGCCGCCAGCGCTTCGTCGAACCCTGCGCGGTGCAGGCTGTGGTAAACGTGCAGGCGCTTCTTGTCGAACCCGATGATCTGCGTCTGCACCCACACATCAGTGCCAAGCTTCACTTCATGCAAATAGTTGATGTGCGCCTCCAGGGTGAACAGCGAATGCCCACTCTGCCCACGGCTATCGGCATCCAGGCCGATGCGCTCCATCAGCGCATCGGTGGCGTAGCTGAAGATCAGCAGGTAATAGGCATCGCGCAGGTGGCCGTTGTAGTCGACCCAGTCCTCCTGGACTGGGGTGCGGTAGGTGATCAGTGCTGGCATCGTGGTCTCCTCAGTCGCTGAACGACATGCCGTGGCTGGCCTTGCTGGTCCTCACCGCTTCCAGCACCGCCAGCAGGGTGTCATCACGATAGCGCTCCAGCGCGGCGATGCTGCGTTCGCCCAGTTGCTCGGCGGTGCCGTCCACCACATCGTCGATCAGCTTGTCGGTAAGCTCCGGTGCCGGCAGGTAGGTCCAGGGCAGTTTCAGCGCCGGGCCGAACTGCGACATGAAGTGGCGCATGCCGGCATCGCCACCGGCCAGGGTGTAGGTCAGGAACGTGCCCATGAACGACCAGCGCAGGCCAGCGCCGAAGCGGATGGCATCATCGATTTCGCCAGTAGTAGCCACACCGTCGTTGACCAGGTGCAGCGCTTCGCGCCACAGCGCTTCAAGCAGGCGGTCGGCGATGAAGCCGGGGACTTCCTTGCGCACGTGTAGCGGGCGCATGCCGAGCGCGGTGTAGATGGTTTTTGCGGCGTCGATCGCCTCAGGCGAAGTACGGTTACCGCCGACGATTTCCACCAATGGCAGCAGGTAGACCGGGTTGAACGGGTGGCCGACCACGCAGCGTTCGGGGTGAGTGGAGGACTCATAGAACTCGCTGGGCAACAGCCCCGAGGTACTGGAGCCGATGATCGCGTTCGGCTTGGCCGCGGCGCTGATCTTTGCATGCAGGTCGAGCTTGAGGTCCAGGCGTTCGGGTGCGCTTTCCTGGATGAAGTCGGCGTCACGCACGCATTCCTCGATGGTGGCGACGAACTTCAAGCGGTCCTGCGCCGCTCCAGGTGCCAGGCCTTGTTTTTCCAGTGCCGGCCAGGCGTTGGCGACACGCTTGCGCAGGGCCTGCTCGGCGCCGGGTGCCGGGTCCCAGGCGACCACATCCAGGCCATGGGCCAGCGCGCGGGCAACCCAGCCGCTGCCGATCACGCCGCTACCCAGGGCGGCGAAGGTCTTGATCTCGGTGATGAAAGGCATATCGGACTCCGGGGTATCAGCGGCGTTTGAGGTTCATTTTTTCCCGGCCTTCTGCCGGGGTGAGGATGCGCCCACCCATGCGGGTGATGATTTCGCTCGCGCGCTCTACCAGTTGGCCATTGCTGGCTAACACGCCTTTGTCCAGGTACAGGTTGTCTTCAAGGCCCACCCGTACGTTGCCGCCCAGCAGCACCGCCTGTGCCGCCATGGGCATCTGCATGCGGCCGATACCGAAGCCGGCCCAGGTGACGTCGGCAGGCAGGTTGTCGACCATGGCTTTCATGGTGGTGGTGTCGGCCGGCGCGCCCCACGGTATGCCCAGGCACAGCTGGAACAGCGGGTCATGCAGCAGGCCTTCCTTGATCATCTGCTTGGCGAACCACAGGTGGCCGGTGTCGAAGATTTCCAGTTCGGCTTTTACGCCCAGTTCGGTGATGCGTTTGGCGCCGGCGCGCAATTGCGCCGGTGTGGAGACGTAGATGGCGTTGCCGTCGCCGAAGTTGAGGGTGCCGCAATCGAGCGTGCAGATTTCCGGCAGCAGTGCTTCGATGTGGGCCAGGCGCTCCAGCGGGCCGATCAGGTCGGTGCCCGGGCCAAATTCCATGGGCGACTCGCCCGGGCCGATTTCCAGGTCGCCGCCCATGCCGGCGGTGAGGTTGACGATGATGTCCACGTCGGCTTCGCGGATGCGTTCCATGACCTCGCGGTACAGGTTCACGTCGCGGCTGAAACGGCCGGTTTGCGGGTCGCGGACGTGGCAGTGGACCACGGTGGCGCCGGCTTTGGCGGCCTCTACGGCGGCTTCGGCGATCTGCTTGGGGGTGACCGGGACCAGGTGGCTCTTGGCGACCGTGTCGCCGGCGCCGGTGAGGGCGCAGGTGATGATGACGTCGTGGTTCATGGTGGTTCCTTGTCAGGGTTGTGGTGGCCCAATCGGCGTAGGAGCGGCCTTGTGTCGCGAAGGGGGCGCATAGCGGCCCTTGGGTTTGTGCAGCGCGCACAGATCCTGGGGCCGCGTTGCGGCCCTTTCGCGACGCAAGGCCGCTCCTACAGGCGATGAGGCCCTGTCAGTTGGCGGTGAGCTTGAGGTTGTCCGCCGCAGGCTTGCCATCGAAGGTGGTTACCCCTTCAAGCCAGCGCGCCTTGTCCTCGGGGTGGTCCTTGAGCCACTGGCGGGCCGACTCCAGCGCGTCCTTGTGGTCGAGCAGCGGCTGCATCATGCGGCTCTCGTCTTCGGCGCTGAATTTCAGGTTGGCCAGCAGGCGATGGGCGTTGGGGCAGCGTTGGGCGTAGTCCGGTGCGGTGACGGTCCACACCGTGGCGCGGCCTTCGTCAGGGCCCAGGGCGTCCTGGCTGTCACCCAGGTAGACCATGTCGATGTTCACGTTCATCGGGTGCGGCGCCCAGCCGAAGAACACCACGGCCTGCTTGCGGCGCACGGCGCGGTCGACTGCGGCGAGCATGCCGGCCTCGCTGGACTCGACCAGCTGGAACTTGCCCAGGCCGAACTGGTTCTTGGCGATCATCGCCTTGATCTGGGTGTTGGCGCCGGACCCGGGCTCGATGCCGTAGATCTTGCCGCCCAGCTCTTTCTCGAACTTGTGGATATCTGCGAAGCTCTTCAGGCCTTTGTCGGCCAGGTACTTGGGTACGGCCAAGGTGGCCCGGGCATCTTCCAGGCTGGGTGCGTCGAGCACCTTGACCTGCTGGGCATCGATGAACGGCGTGATGGTCTGGGTCATGATCGGGTTCCAGTAACCCAGGAACATGTCCAGGCGCTTGTCGCGGATGCCGGCAAAGATGATCTGCTGCGAGGCGCTGGTCTGTTTGGTCTGGTAACCCAGGCCGTCGAGCAACACTTGCGCCATGGCGCTGGTGGCGATGACGTCGGTCCAGTTGACCACGCCAAGGCGTACGTTCTTGCAGGCCGCAGGTTCTGCGGCGAAAAGCGGTGTGGCAACGATGCTGCTCAGGGCAAGGGACAACAGGCTGCGGCGGATCAAGCTGTGCATGGTGGCTCTCCATCGGCAGTGCATATTGTTATTGAGGGCGGCCTCTGCGGACCGTGTGAATACGCTACGCTGGCGCCAGGGTGGAAAATCGCACCCTGGCGACCAACACTTGCACGGAAGCGACCACCTGTGACGTGGAGCAAGCAATGCCGCAACTGATCCATTTCCTGCTGCTGCCGGGGTTCTCGGCCATGGGCTTCATCAGTGCCCTGGAGCCGTTGCGCGTGGCCAACCGGTTCAAGGCGCCGTCGTACCGCTGGCGGGTGCTGAGCCTGGATGGCGGCGCGGTGGAGGCCAGTAATGGCATGTCGGTGAATGCCGATGGCGCGCTGGGAGAAGGAGAGGCGGGCGCAATATTGTTGATCGTCGCCGGCTTCGATCCGCTGGCCAGCTACGGCCCTGCGTTGCAGCAGGCGTTGCGCCGCCTCGATCACGAAGGGGTCATCCTTGGCGGGATCGACACTGGCCCCGTGGTGCTGGCCGAGGCGGGCCTGCTCGACGGCCATCGCGCCACCCTGCACTGGGAAGCGCTGGACGCCTTCAAGGAGCGCTACCCACGCTTGCAGGCGACCCAGGAGCTGTTCGAGATCGACCGTCGGCGCATCACCTGCGCCGGGGGCACGGCTTCTATCGACCTGATGCTCGACCTGATCGCCCAGGCCCACGGCAGCGAGCTGGCGGTGCAGGTATCGGAGCAGTTCGTGCTCGGGCGTATACGCCCGCGCCAGGACCACCAGCGCATGCAGATTGCCAGCCGCTATGGCATCAGCAACAAGAAGCTGGTGAAGGTGATTGGCGAGATGGAGCGCAACACCGAGCAGCCGCTCAATACGCAGGTGCTGGCCGATGCGGTGCAGGTGACCCGGCGGCAGCTGGAGCGGCTGTTCCGCCTGCACCTGAATGACACACCAAGCGGCTTTTATCTGCGCCTGCGGCTGGACAAGGCACGGCAGTTGTTGCGCCAGACTGAGATGAGTGTGCTGGAGGTGGCGGTGGCGTGTGGGTTCGAGTCGGCGTCGTATTTTACCCGCTGCTACCGGGCGCGGTACGAACGCTGCCCCCGGGAGGATCGGTTGGCCAGAACGGTATGAAGATCCGCGCCCGGGCGCTGGCCGCTCCTACGTGGGGATTGCGTTGCAAGTCGATGTTTACTGCTGCCCTATGGACTGCAGGTATTCCGAGCGGTCATCACTGCGCTGCGCCACGCAGTTATTCCATGCGGCTTCAAACGCCTTGCTGCCAGGCTGTTCGGCGTAAGTCTCGACCTTGCAATCGGCATCACGCAGCTGCGTCCAGAGCTTTTCAGCCGCTTCCATGCGCCCGCTGAGCGCGTTGGCCTTTTCCGCTTCGTCGGCATACTGGTCGCCAATACGTTGGATCAGGTCATCGTAAGCCGACTTCAGCTCACGCTCGGCGGTCTGCTTGTTGAATGCCGCGCAGGCGAACATCTGCTGGTCGGTCTCGACATTGTCGCAAGGCGTGCTTTCTTCCTCACCGGCCTGGGCCCCGCTCATGATGGCCAGCAGCACCAGCCATGCCATTGATTTCATCCGTTTCTCCTCAACAGGCTGTCGAATCGCCAAGATTCTCGCTCAGCTGCAGAGTTGGCGATAGCTCCCCAGGCAAATGTTCATGCAACGGCCGCAAAGGGTCGTTATCGAGACTGTCTCGCATCCCCGAACGGCATGCCAGACGCGGTCATGTCGCGCATTGACGCTTTCGGCAAACCCCCTGTCGTTTTTGCATCGGGGCGCCCTTGGGCACAGGCATATGCTGGCCCCAAAGCGCCGGCACAACGTTCGGCACGAACCCACTCAATAAAAGGGGACAGCCTGATGAGCCCAGCCGAGCTTCACGCCGACAGCATCGTTATCGACGGTTTGATCATCGCCAAGTGGAACCGCGAACTGTTCGAGGACATGCGCAAAGGCGGGCTGACCGCAGCCAACTGCACGGTGTCGGTCTGGGAAGGCTTCAAGGCCACCGTCGACAACATCGCTGCCAGCCAGAAGCTGATCCGCGACAACAGCGACCTGGTGATGCCAGTGCGCACTACCGCCGACATCCGCAAGGCCAAGGAACTGGGCAAGACCGGTATCCTCTTCGGCTTCCAGAATGCTCACGCCTTCGAAGACCAGATTGCCTACGTGGATGTGTTCAAGCAGCTGGGCGTGGGCATCGTGCAGATGTGCTACAACACCCAGAACCTGGTCGGTACAGGCTGCTATGAGCGTGATGGCGGGCTGTCCGGTTTCGGCCGCGAGATCGTCGCCGAGATGAACCGCGTGGGCATCATGTGCGACCTGTCCCACGTTGGCTCCAAGACTTCCGAAGAGGTCATCCTGGAGTCGAAAAAACCGGTCTGCTACTCCCACTGCTTGCCCTCGGGCCTCAAAGAACACCCGCGCAACAAATCGGATGAAGAGCTGAAGTTCATCGCCGACCATGGCGGCTTCGTCGGCGTGACCATGTTCGCGCCGTTCCTGGCCAAGGGCATCGACTCCACCATCGACGACTACGCCGAAGCCATCGAGTACACCATGAACATCGTCGGTGAAGACGCCATCGGCATCGGCACCGACTTCACCCAGGGCCACGGCCAGGACTTCTTCGAGTACCTGACCCACGACAAGGGTTACGCCCGTCGCCTGACCAATTTCGGCAAGATCATCAACCCGCTGGGCATCCGCACCGTCGGCGAGTTCCCCAACCTCACCGAGACCTTGCTCAAGCGCGGCCATTCCGAGCGTGTGGTGCGCAAGATCATGGGCGAGAACTGGGTAAACGTTCTCAAGGACGTCTGGGGCGAGTAAGCCGCTCTCCAAGCCTTAAGGCCCCGGCCAGCAACGTCGGGGCAGCCAAAAACAAATTTTTATGGAGTTGAGTTTCCATGGCCAAGATCGCCCCGCAATTGCCAATCGAAGTCGACAGCGAAACCGGTGTCTGGACCAGCGACGCCTTGCCGATGCTGTATGTACCGCGCCATTTCTTCGTCAACAACCACATGGGCATCGAGGAAGTGCTGGGTGCCGACGCCTATGCCGAGATCCTCTACAAGGCAGGCTACAAGTCGGCCTGGCACTGGTGCGAGAAGGAAGCCGAGTGCCATGGCCTGGAAGGCGTGGCGGTGTTCGAGCACTACATGAAGCGCCTGTCCCAGCGTGGCTGGGGCCTGTTCGAGATCCAGGACATCGACCTGGACAAAGGCACCTGCAGCGTCAAGCTCAAGCACTCGGCGTTCGTGTACGTGTATGGCAAGTGCGGCCGCAAGGTCGACTACATGTTCACCGGCTGGTTCGCCGGCGCAATGGACCAGATTCTCGCTGCCCGTGGCAGCTCGATCCGCACCGTGGCCGAGCAGGTCTATGGCGGGTCGGAAGAAGGCCACGAAGATGGCCTGTTCGTTACAAAGCCGTTGTAAGCCGGAGATAGCGTCATGGCATTCGAAGCAATGTTCCAGCCGATCCAGATCGGCAAACTGACCATCCGCAACCGCGTGCTCAGCACCGCGCACGCCGAGGTCTACGCCACTGACGGCGGCATGACCACCGACCGCTATGTGAAGTACTACGAAGAGAAGGCCAAGGGTGGCATCGGCCTGGCGATCTGCGGCGGCTCGTCCGTGGTGGCCATCGACAGCCCGCAGGAATGGTGGTCGTCGGTCAACCTGTCGACCGACCGCATCATCCCGCACTTCCAGAACCTGGCCGACGCCATGCACAAGCATGGCGCCAAGATCATGATCCAGATTACTCACATGGGCCGCCGCTCGCGCTGGGACGGTTTCAACTGGCCGACCCTGATGTCGCCTTCCGGCATCCGTGAACCCGTGCACCGCGCCACCTGCAAGACCATCGAGGTGGAGGAGATCTGGCGGGTGATCGGCAATTACGCGCAGGCTGCGCGGCGCGCAAAAGAGGGCGGCCTGGACGGTGTCGAGCTTTCGGCTGTGCACCAGCACATGATCGACCAGTTCTGGAGCCCGCGGGTCAACAAACGTACTGACGAGTGGGGCGGCACCTTCGAAGGCCGCATGAAGTTCGGCATGGAAGTGCTCAAGGCGGTGCGCGCCGAAGTCGGCGACGACTTCTGCGTGGGCATGCGTATCTGTGGTGACGAGTTCCACCCCGATGGCCTCAGCCACGAGGACATGAAGCAGATCGCCGCCTACTACGATGCTACCGGCATGATCGACTTCATCGGCGTGGTCGGCTCGGGTTGCGATACCCACAACACCCTGGCCAACGTCATTCCCAACATGAGCTACCCGCCAGAGCCGTTCCTGCACCTGGCAGCCGGCATCAAGGAAGTGGTCAAGGTCCCGGTGCTGCATGCGCAGAACATCAAAGACCCGAACCAGGCCACGCGTATCCTCGAAGGCGGCTACGTGGACATGGTCGGCATGACCCGTGCGCACATCGCCGACCCGCACCTGATCGCCAAGATCAAGATGGGCCAGATCGACCAGATCAAGCAGTGTGTCGGTGCCAACTACTGCATCGACCGCCAGTACCAGGGCCTGGATGTGCTGTGCATCCAGAACGCCGCGACCTCCCGTGAATACATGGGCGTGCCGCACATCATCGAGAAGACCACCGGCGTCAAGCGCAAGGTGGTGGTGGTCGGCGCCGGCCCTGCCGGCATGGAAGCGGCGCGCGTTGCTGCCGAACGCGGCCACGACGTGACCCTGTTCGAGAAAAAGGACCAGATCGGCGGGCAGATCACCATTGCCGCCAAGGCGCCGCAGCGTGACCAGATTGCCGGTATCACCCGCTGGTACCAGCTGGAGCTGGCACGCCTGAAGGTCGACCTGCGCCTGGGTACTGCCGCTGACGTGGCGACCATTGAAGACCTGCGCCCGGACGTCATCGTGCTGGCAGTAGGCGGGCACTCGTTCCTGGAACAGAACGAGCACTGGGGCGCTGCCGAAGGCTTGGTGGTCAGCAGCTGGGACGTGCTCGACGGCAAGGTTGCGCCGGGCAAGAACGTGCTGGTGTACGACACCATCTGCGAATTCACCGGCATGTCGGTGGCCGACTTCATCGCCGACAAGGGCAGCCAGGTCGAAATCGTCACCGACGACATCAAGCCGGGCGTGGCCATGGGCGGTACCAGCTTCCCGACCTATTACCGCAGCATGTACCCCAAAGAAGTGATCATGACTGGCGACATGATGCTGGAAAAGGTCTACCGCGAAGGCGACAAGCTGGTGGCGGTGCTGGAGAACGAATACACCGGCGCCAAGGAAGAGCGCGTGGTCGACCAGGTGGTGGTCGAGAACGGTGTGCGCCCTGACGAAGCGCTGTACTACGCGCTCAAGGAAGGCTCGCGCAACAAGGGCCAGATCGACGTGGAGGCGCTGTTCGCCATCAAGCCACAGCCGATCCTCAGCCAGCCGGGCGAGGGCTACCTGCTGTACCGCATCGGCGACTGCGTGGCCCAGCGCAACGTACATGCGGCGATCTACGACGCCTTGCGCCTGTGCAAGGATTTCTGATCGCACCGCCTCTCTAGGGGCGGGACCGGCCCCCCGTGTAGGAGCGGCCTTGTGTCGCGAAAGGG
>NZ_MOMO01000014.1:0-6736 GCF_009933855.1 Pseudomonas sp. SG-MS2
CTGCCATCGCTGCCATTGATGCGCAAGGCCAGGTCGGCCTGGTGGCTGAGCTCGTTGCGCAGGGCTGCCAGCTGTGCTTGCAGGTCGGCAGGGCGTTGCAGGCCGCAAAGCCGGGTGCGTAAAAGCGACACGCGTGATTCGAGCAGTTGCTGGTCCAGCTCGACGAAATGTTGCTCGCTGGCGCGGTTGAACAGCAGCCCCGCCCCCAGCGAAACGGCAGCGGTACATGCGGCGAACAACAGGGCCAGGCGGCTGCCAAGGGAAAGCCTGCGCATCAGTCGTGGCGCTCCTCGAGCACATAGCCCATGCCGCGCACGGTGTGAATCAGCTTGTTGCGGTGCGGGTCGTCGATTTTCAGGCGCAGGCGGCGGATGGCGACCTCGATGACGTTGGTGTCGCTGTCGAAATTCATGTCCCAAACCTGCGAGGCGATCAACGATTTGGGCAACACTTCGCCTTGGCGGCGCAGCAGCAATTCAAGCAGGGCGAACTCCTTGGCGGTCAGGTCGATGCGTTGGCCTGCACGCTCTGCCCGGCGACGGAACAAGTCCAGGCGCAGGTCGGCCAAGGCCAGCTGCGTCTCCTGGCTGGGGCTGGCACCGCGGCGTAGCAGGCTGCGCACCCGGGCCAGCAGTTCGGAAAAGGCGAAAGGCTTGACCAGGTAATCGTCGGCACCCAATTCCAGGCCGCGCACGCGGTCCTCCACTGCATCGCGAGCAGTGAGGAACAGCACCGGCGTGTCCAGGCCGGCCTGGCGCACCGCCTGGAGGATCTGCCAGCCGTCGCGGTCTGGGAGCATCACATCAAGGATCAGCAGGTCGTGATCGCCGCTCAGGGCCAGGTGCTGGCCGGTTTCGCCATCAGCGACCAGCTCAGTGGCGAAGCCGGCCTCGCTGAGGCCCTGGCTCAGGTACTGGCCGGTGCGGGCCTGGTCTTCGACGATCAGCAGTTTCATGCGGTGTCCAGAGTGGGCGCTGTAATGGCTGAAATGATACGTGACTATCCCGGCCTCCACCCAAGCTGACAAAGTTGTAATCTTGCCGTCAGGTAGCTGCCAGTCAGCCCTTTCTAAAGTGGCCTCATATCCGCTGCAAGTACTGGAGTCATCATGAAACACCTGTTCGTCGCCGTTGCGCTTGCCCTGTTGAGCCTGCCCACCCTGGCGGGCACCGGTAAAAGCTTCGCTTTCGGCGAGCCGGCCCCGGCGGCCAAGGCCACGCGCACTGTCGAGGTCGTGCTCAAGGACATCGCCTTCGAGCCCGGGAACCTGCAGGTCAAGGCGGGCGAGACCGTACGGTTTGTCCTGATCAACGAAGGCAAGCTGCCCCATGAGTTCAACCTAGGTGACAAGGCCATGCACGCCCAGCACCAGAAAGAAATGATCGCCATGCAAGGCAAGCTGTTCACCGCCGGCATGAGCCACGAGGGTATGGGCCATGGCCAGATGGACCACGGTGCCCATGGCCATGATGCTGGCAATACGGTGCTGTTGCAGCCCGGCCAGCGCGCCGAGCTGACCTGGACCTTCCGCCAGTCGGCGCCCATCGAATTCGCCTGCAACGTACCTGGGCACTACCAGGCTGGCATGGTCGGGCCATTGACCATCGAGTAACTGGCGCTCCAAGGCGGGATGTAAAACCGGTAGACTAAGGGTATTTCCGAACCTTCAGGTCAGTTTCCATGCATCCCGCCGCCGAACATTCCCCGCTGGGCAAATCCAGCGAATACATTGCCACCTACACGCCTTCGTTGCTATTCCCCATCCCGCGCACGGCCAAGTGGGCCGAACTGGGTGTGACCGCCCAGACCCTGCCTTGGTACGGCGTGGATTACTGGAACTGCTTCGAGCTGTCCTGGCTGTTGCCGTCCGGCAAACCTGTGGTGGCGATAGGGGAGTTCGCCATCCCTGCCGATTCGCCGAACATCATCGAGTCGAAGTCGTTCAAACTCTACCTGAACTCACTGAACCAGACGGTGTTCGCCACCATTGGCGAGTTGCAGGCATGCCTTGAGAAAGACCTGTCGGCTGCCGCTGGCAAGCCTGTGAGTGTGCAGGTGCGCACGTTGGCAGAAGTGGAGGCGCAAGGTGTGGTTGCGCTGCCGGGGCAGTGCATTGATGCACTGGATGTGACCATCAGCAACTACGAGCAGCCGCAACCAGAGTTGCTGCGCTGCAACCCCGAGCGGGTGGTGGAGGAAACCCTGCACAGTCACCTGCTCAAGTCGAACTGCCCGGTGACCGGCCAGCCGGACTGGGGCAGTGTTGTGGTTGAGTACAAGGGTAGGGCGCTGGACCATGCCAGCCTGCTGACCTACCTGATCAGCTTCCGCCAGCATGCAGACTTTCATGAGCAGTGCGTGGAGCGGATCTACCTGGATTTGAAGAGCCTGCTGCAGCCGGAGCATCTGACCGTGTACGCGCGTTATGTGCGCCGGGGTGGGCTGGATATCAATCCGTACCGTAGTACTGGGGCGATCAGCCCTGAAAACGTGCGGCTGGTGCGTCAGTAAGGTTCGAGTGATTGGGGCCGCTTCGCGCCCCTTTCGCGACACAAGGCCGCTCCAACAGGACTCGCGCTTCTGTAGGAGCGGCCTTGTGTCGCGAAAGGGGCGCGAAGCGGCCCCAGCTATTACTAAATACCCATACTGTGCAGCGAGTTGGCAATGCTGCGCAGGGTGGCGGTGAGGTCGGGATGGTCGGCCTCGAAACGCTCTATGGCCAGGTTCACACCATCGACCAGGTTGTTGTCTGGCGTAGCTTCCTCAAGCTTCAGTTGCGCCTCGATCTGTCTGGCTTCCTCATGCAGCGCGGCCAGCTCCTCATCCGTAAGCGGTATGTTTCGATCCAGTTGCTCGCGCAAGCTGTTCAGGCGCTCTTGCAATTCGCGGGCAGGCATTGGCTGTTCTCCATCAATGGCTTGGCAAGGCATGGACCTCAGCGAAGCGGCAAAGGTTCGCACCTGTCTTCTAGCGTAATCCACTCGCCGTTGCTTTGCATGATCCGTATCAACGCTGCTGTGTCAGGGTTTTTCGCCTTTGCGCCGGCGCAGGGCGATGTCGGTCAGGCAGGTGTCCAGCGCTTCGAGGTGGTCGATCACCGAGTGCACGCCCAGGCGAAACAGGTCCAGCGTGGCCTTGCCCCGTGCCAGCTCCTGCTCCTGCGGGGTCATGGCTTGCCATTGCTGTGAGCCGAGGTCGCAGGACGGGCTGCAGGCGGCCAGGCCGATGGTCCATAGTCCGGCGTTGAGGCCTGATTGCAACAGCCGCGGCTCGCCGCTGACCAGCACGCAGCCGTCCAGGCGTTGGCTGTCCAGCGCCATCAGTGCCTGCCAGCAGGCGTTGGGCGCGGGCAATCGCACGCCATTGGCGGTGTGCCCCGGCAACCACTCCGGCAGCACGCTGGCCAGGCGTTTGCCCTGGGGGCTGCTAAGGTCATCGAGCCAGATACATGGCACCTGTCGGCGGCGCAGGCCGGCCAGGGTTTCGAGGGCGCCGGGGGCGGGCAAGGGGCTGCCGTTGGCAGCCTGGACCAGGCAACCGCGCAGGCCGAACAGCACAGCGGTGAAGGCAGGTGCATCATGCATGGCAGCGTCCCTAAATACACCGCAGGCTATTGGGCGATTGTTACGTCTCTGTGACTTGTAATAGCTGCTCACAAATATTTAGGAAAAATGTGTAAAGGTGTTTATCAGCTCGCAAGCCTCTATACTGCCGCCTTACCTGCGGCGCATGCGTTGCGCCAGCGGCCGAGAAATTCGATGGAGAAACATCTATGCGTAGGATCGGTGCCGGTGTGATCGAGCGAGTCACCCAGGCCTGTGTCTGTGCCAGCTTGCTGCTGGCACCTGTGGCGGCTACCCAGGCTGCCACCGAGGATGATCCCTGGGAGGCGGTCAACCGGCCGATCTTCCGCTTCAACGATGTCCTCGACACCTATGCCCTCAAGCCATTGGCCCAGGGCTATCAGGCTGTCACCCCCCAGTTCCTCGAAGATGGCATTCACAATATCTTCCGTAACCTGGGCGATGTCACCAACCTGGCCAACAATGTGCTGCAGCTCAAGCCGCATGCGGCGGGTGTTGATACGGCGCGGCTGATCGTCAATACCACCTTCGGCCTGGGCGGCTTCTTCGATGTGGGCACCAAGATGGGCCTGCAGCGCAGCGACGAAGACTTCGGCCAGACGCTCGGTTACTGGGGCTTGCCCAGCGGCCCGTACGTAGTCATTCCGCTGCTGGGCCCGAGCACCGTGCGCGACGGCCTGGCGAAGTACCCGGACGGCTATACCAAGCCGTACCGCTACATCGACCATGTGCCGACCCGCAACTCTATCTTCGCCCTGGATGTGGTCGATACCCGTGCCAGCCTGTTGTCGGCAGAAAAGCTGATTCAGGGCGACAAGTACATCTTCATTCGCAACGCCTACCTGCAGAACCGCGAGTTCAAGGTCAAGGATGGCGAGGTCGAAGACGACTTTTGATTCATGCGTGCACGAAAAAGGCGACCTTCGGGTCGCCTTTTTCGTAACAGATCAATGCATGGCCAGGATGCGCAGGCCAAATTTCTGCTGCCCACCGGGTTGGTCGGCGATCCAGACCACTTCGGTGCTGGCATGCAGGCCTTTGAGGGCAGGGTGGTCGGAGTCGATCCGTACCTCCAAGGTGTCGCCTACCTGAAAGCGCTGCGGCGCCTGCACCTGCATGCCGCTACTGGACAGGTCCAGGCATACCGCTGCGATCACCTGGCCGGCATGCAGCAGGCTGGCGTCGGTGTCGATGCGCATGCGAATGAAGTCGCGTTTCTCACTGTGGTTGGAGGGCGTGTTTGGCATGCTGCATCCTTCTCATCGGGTTGCACAGGTCGCATTCTTATAACTCTCGGTGATTTAGCCTGTAAAGAGCACCAGACTCGACCCATGCATGCTTGAAACGCCTGGCGGATGGGAGTACCGTCTGCGCCTTACACAGTACCTCTGCCGGTTGCCTGGGCCGTGTTCTTGGCCTACAACTCAAGTAGAGTGTTACCACAGAGTATTCCAGCAGTTGGATGTCAGCCTTGCAGACGCCCCTGCACCAACCCAAATCGGCGCCGTTCGCCCACATGCAGAAAATCAGTGCAACGCTGCTGATCATCGATGATGACGACGTGGTCCGTGCGAGCCTCGCCGCCTATCTGGAAGACAGTGGCTTCAGCGTCCTCCAGGCCGGTAATGGCCAGCAGGGGCTCCAGGTCTTTGAAGAACACCAGCCCGACCTCGTGATCTGCGATCTGCGCATGCCGCAGATGGGCGGCCTGGAATTGATCCGCCAGGTCAGTGAGCGCGCGCCGCAGTTGCCGGTGATCGTGGTATCGGGTGCCGGCGTGATGAGCGATGCAGTCGAGGCCTTGCGCCTGGGTGCCGCCGACTACCTGATCAAGCCACTGGAAGACCTTGCCGTGCTCGAACATTCGGTGCGCCGTGCGCTTGACCGTTCGCGCCTGGTGGTGGAAAACCAGCGTTACCGCGACAAGCTCGAGGCAGCCAACCGGGAACTGGAGGCCAGCCTGCACCTGTTGCAGGAGGACCAGACTGCCGGTCGCCAGGTGCAGATGAACATGCTGCCAGAGAGCCCCTGGGTTGCCGGGGAGTTTGCCTTCGAGCACCAGATCATCCCGTCGCTGTACCTGTCGGGCGACTTCGCCGACTATTTCCGCGTGGATGAGCGGCGCATTGCCTTCTACCTTGCCGACGTCTCCGGGCATGGCGCGTCGTCGGCTTTCGTCACCGTGCTGCTGAAGTTCATGACCACCCGGCTGATGTTCGAATTCAAGCGCAGCAGCAAGCTGCGCGAATTCAAGCCTTCGGAAGTGCTCAGCCACATCAACCGTGGCCTGATCAACTGCAAGCTGGGTAAACACGTGACCATGGTCGGTGGTGTGATCGATGAAGAAACCGGCCTGCTGACTTATGCCGTGGGCGGCCACTTGCCACTGCCGGTGCTGTATACCCCAGGCCAGGCCCGCTACCTGGAAGGCCGCGGCCTTCCGGTGGGCCTGTTCGATGAGGCAACCTACCAGGACCTGGTGATGGAACTGCCACCGCAGTTCAGCCTGACCCTGATGTCAGACGGCATCCTGGATCTTTTGCCAGGGGACACGCTCAAAGATAAAGAGGCCGCCTTGCCGGACATCGTCAAGGCAGCGGGTGGTAGCCTGGATGGGCTGCGCCAACGATTTGGATTGGCTACGCTTGGGGAGATGCCGGATGATATCGCCCTATTGGTGTTAAGCAGGAACCTTCAATGAGTACCGGTAGAATCCAGTTCGCCGAGCAAAGTGGTACCTTCGTGCTGAAATTCGTCGGTGAAGTGCGCCTGACCTTGTGTTCGGCGCTGGATGCGACGATCGAGAAAATCTTCACCGCGCTGAATTTCTCGGCCATCGTCATCGACCTGACCGAAACCGAGAGCATCGACAGCACCACCCTGGGCCTGCTGGCCAAGCTGTCGATCCTGTCGCGGCAAAAGGTCGGCCTGCTGCCGACCGTGGTCACCACCAACCCGGATATTTCGCGCCTGCTGCAATCGATGGGCTTCGATCAGGTGTTCAATATCGTCGATCGCCCGGTGCCGTGCCCGGAATGCCTGACCGACCTGCCATCCCAGGACCAGAACGAAGAGGTGGTGCGCTCCAAGGTGCTGGAGGCGCACAAGATCCTCATGGGCCTGAATGACTCCAACCGTGAAGCGTTCCATGA
>NZ_MOMO01000116.1:0-1903 GCF_009933855.1 Pseudomonas sp. SG-MS2
GGCCAGCGCCAGGCGGGCTTTTTCGCCCCCGGAGAAATTCACCACCGGCTCGTCCACGCGGTCGCCATGGAAGTCGAACCCGCCGAGGAAGTCACGCAGGGTCTGCTCGCGCTCGGCCGGCGCAATGCGCTGCAAGTGCAACAGCGGGCTGGCCTTGTCGTCCAGCGAGTCCAGCTGATGCTGGGCGAAGTAACCGACTGCCAGGTTCTCACCCAGCACCAGGCGGCCCGACAGCGGCGCTAGTTCGCCGGCAAGGTTCTTGATCAGGGTCGACTTGCCGGCGCCGTTAGGGCCCAGCAGGCCGATGCGCGCACCGGGCACCAGCTGCAGCTTGACCTTGTCGAGGATCGCCTTGTCGCCATAGCCCAGACAGCCTTCGGAAAGGCTCAGCAACGGGCTGGAAATCTTCTGCGATTCACGGAAAACGAAGTCGAACGGCGAATCGACGTGCGCAGCCGACAGCTCTTCCATGCGCTCCAGGGCCTTGATCCGGCTCTGCGCCTGACGGGCCTTGGTGGCTTGGGCCTTGAAGCGGGCAATGTACTTTTCCATGTGCGCACGCTGGGCCTGTTGCTTCTCGTAGGCTTGCTGCTGCTGCGCCAGGCGCTCGGCACGGGTGCGTTCGAAGGCGGTATAGCCACCCTTGTACAGGTTCAGCTTGCGCTGCTCGACGTGCAATACATGGTCGACAACAGCATCCAGGAAATCGCGGTCGTGGGAAATCAGCAACAGCGTGCCCGGGTAGCCCTTGAGCCAGTCTTCGAGCCACAGGATCGCATCGAGGTCCAGGTGGTTGGTCGGTTCGTCGAGCAGCAGCAGGTCGGATGGGCACATCAGGGCCTGGGCCAGGTTCAGGCGCATCCGCCAGCCACCGGAGAAGTCGCCGACGCGGCGGTCCATCTGCTCGTTGGTAAAACCAAGACCGGCCAGCAATTTGCGCGCACGGGCATCGGCGGTATAGCCGTCAGCGCTTTCCAGCTCACTGTGCAGGCGTGCCAGGGCCGTGCCGTCGTGGGCCGTCTCGGCCACGGCGAGCTCGGCCTGGACCTTGCGCAGGCGCGCGTCGCCATCAAGCACATAGTCCACGGCCAGGCGATCGAGCGTATCGACCTCCTGACGCATGTGGGCGATGCGCCAGTCACCCGGCAGCTGGCAGTCGCCACCATCAGGCGACAGCTCACCGCGCAGCAAGGCGAACAGGCTGGATTTTCCGGCGCCGTTAGCGCCGATCAGGCCGGCCTTGTGACCGGCGTGCAGGGTCATCTCGGCGCCTTCTAGCAAGCGCTGCGGACCACGCTGTAAAGTGAGGTTGGATAGTCTGATCATGATGGTCGCGGAGTCTACCAGCTTCCTCGACCCGGAGCGTAAGTGGAATCATGTACAACGACCTGTGGAATTACGCCCTGGCCCTGTATGCCCGGCCGGGAGTCGAAGCGGCTTGCCTGAGCGTTCAGGCCCAGGGGGGCGATGTGTGCCTGCTGCTGTGCGCGAGCTGGCTGCAAACCCGAGGTGTCGCCGTAGAAGCCGGGCGAATCGACGCTTTGCGCGCCATTGCCGAGCCTTGGCAAACTGAAGTGGTAACGCCGCTACGCAGTTTGCGCCAGCAATGGCGGACGGCCGCACAGCATGACCTGCACCTGGAGGCGTTGCGTGAGCACGTAAAGGGCTTGGAACTGCAGGCGGAGAAGCGCTTGCTGCAACGCCTTGAGGAATGCGCAAGGCAATGGCCCACGGGCTCGCTTGAGCCCGCAGACGATTGGCTGACCAGGCTGGCGCCCGACCAGGTCCGTGGCCACGACTCGCTGGCTCAGCTGCGAGTCGCCGCTACAGGGCTTCAGGAGGCCGAAGACGGCGTCTGAGACGAGGTGCTTGCCGGTGCCGAGGACGGCGCCGGGGTGGCGGG
>NZ_MOMO01000117.1:0-1607 GCF_009933855.1 Pseudomonas sp. SG-MS2
GCTATGAGCGTCACAAGGTGAAACTCTATTATTGTTACTGCCACCTCGATCGCAAGAACAATAAAGGCCAACATAATGCCGATAGCTGCTACCGCAGCACAAAGGATCATGTCGACGTGTGCAAGGGTGCCAAAACCCGCATTCTGAGATGCCAACTCGCCAATGTATTCGATGAGCTGTCTGAATATTGCAAATCCGGCGTTGTCCGCCGTCAGCGCCAATGAGACAGATTGAGGGTTCCGTTTAGAGGAGGGTTTTGGTCTCATCGAAGTGACGAAGGAACGAAGATGAGACCAAAACCCTTGGCCGCGAAGGCGACGCCCGGTGAGCGGGTGGTGAAGGATATCCGGCGGGCGACGCGCCGGCATTTCTCGGCGGAAGACAAGATCCGGATCATACTGGACGGGCTGCGCGGGGAGGACAGCATTGCTGAGCTTTGCCGCAAGGAGGGCATCGCGCAGAGCCTGTATTACGTGTGGTCTAAGGAGTTCATGGAGGCGGGCAAGCGCCGCCTGGCGGGCGATACGGCCCGAGCCGCGACGACGGACGAGGTCAAGGACCTGCGCCGAGAATCGACGGCCCTCAAAGAGGTGGTGGCCGAACAGGCGCTTGAAATCCGCCTGCTCAAAAAAAGCATGATCGCCGATGGGGGCGACGGGGAATGAGATATCCCGCTTGCGAAAAGATCGAGATCATCCGCCTGGTCGAGCAATCGACCCTGCCCGTGCGCAGGACGCTGGCCCAGATCGGCGTGCCCCGCGCCACCTTCTATCGCTGGTATGATCTTTATCAGACCGGCGGTCCGGAGGCGCTGGAAGACCGCCCGGCGCGCCCAAGCCGGGTGTGGAACCGCATCCCCGAGGATGTTCGCGCCGCGATCCTGGAGATGGCCCTGGAGCACTCGGAGTTGAGCCCGCGGGAGCTGGCGGTGCGCTTCACCGACAGTCAGGGCTACTTCGTCTCGGAAGCCAGTGTTTACAGGCTTTTGAAGAGCCATGACCTGATCACCAGCCCGGCCTTCATCGTCATGAAGGCCGCCAAGGCGTTCACCGACAAGACCACGGCGCCCAACCAGATGTGGCAGACTGATTTTACCTACTTCAAGATCATCGGATGGGGCTGGGTCTATCTGTCGACGATCCTGGACGACTTCTCGCGCTACGTCATCGCCTGGAAGCTGTGCACGACCATGAAGGCGGGGGACGTCACCGATACGCTGGAACTGGCGCTCAGCGCGTCGGGCTGCGATCAGGTCAGCGTCCGGCACAAGCCGCGTCTGCTGTCGGACAATGGCTCCAGTTACATCTCGGGCGAACTGGCCGACTGGCTGGGGAAGCAGGAGATGAAACACGTCCGGGGCGCACCCTACCATCCCCAGACCCAGGGCAAGATCGAGCGCTGGCATCAGACCCTGAAGAACCGCATCCTGCTGGAGAACTACTTCCTGCCCGGCGACCTGGAGGCCCAGATCGGCGCCTTCATCGAGCACTACAACCACGCCCGCTATCACGAGAGCCTGGAGAATGTAACGCCGGCCGACGCCTACTTCGGCCGAGCCGCCGACATCCTGCGCCGCCGCGCCAGCGTCAAGCGACAGACCCTTGAAC
>NZ_MOMO01000118.1:0-29359 GCF_009933855.1 Pseudomonas sp. SG-MS2
CGGAGATGCCACGGTAAATCGAAGCTCCATCTGGCGGTAGGTGGGGTTCATGGATCGCACTCAAAATAACTATTTGCAAAAACAACCTTGAGAGACTCCTTGCTTCGAGAAAGATGACCATGTCACACGTTTGTGATGTGGAGCTCGATGACAAATTCGCTTACTTCGAAAGTATTGAGCAATTGAGAGAGCTTGCTAGCTACTTGGCCTTGCCACTGAGCGATCTTTTTTTAGGTTTTACTATTACCGACTTGGATAATGGCGTAAAAATAGCTAGGCGAGGAACTGGCTTCAAGCGTGAAGAAATCAGAAATGGTACTCATTGCTACACTTATGAGCATTTGGTTACAACCAATCAAGACCCTCGATTAATGGCTCTACGACTGGATGTACGCGCCAACGACTTCCAATGCATGCCTTTGAATGACGGACACTCATCAATGGAAGTTGTATACGTAACTAAAGGGAGCGTACGGGTTCGGCGGCTGGACTCTGACAATGAGTTTAAAGAAGGGATATTGAACGAGGGCGACTCCATCTTCATTCTCCCCGATGTACCTCACGGGTTTGTCAGCAATGTACCTGGTGAGAAATCAGAAATTATCGCCATCAACTATGGCTAGCATTGAAAACAACAGACCAGGTGGCATAGGATAATTTTCACACTAGCCACCTTCTAGAAAACTAGTCACTGACGCAAGCTCCACCGGCAGGCATCAAGCATGCCGTGCTGCACTCCTTTATCTACTTGAAATTGCAGGTATGCATGCCTTGTGAATTATAGAGGATCAAACCATGACTATCACCGTCGGATTAATTGGCCTAGGTCAAATGGGTCATGCCATATGCCATCGACTTCTAGACACTGGCGTCGAGGTATTAATCCACAACCGCACGTACGAAAAAGCTGAAAAACTGATACACCGAGGGGCACTTTGGAAAAACAACTTGAGAGAGCTCGCAGCTAACGCAAACATTATTCTTGTATGTGTTAGCGGAGAAAGTGCACTACGGGCAATCTATTACTCAGATACTGACGGACTGCTTTATTCGCTCCAAGAAGGAAAAGTCGTAATTGACTTCAGCACCTTATCAGCGGAGTCTGCGGTCAACCTACATGAAGCGTTCGGAAATATCGGTGTGAGTTATATCGAATGCCCGATCTCTGGGGGAGTAATGGGCGCTCTCCAGGGAAAATTATGCTCTATTGTCTCAGGCAATGAACAAGCCTACTCATCGGCACATCCCATACTCATAAAAATCTGCAAAACAATCAACTACGTTAAACAACCTGGAAAGGCACAGCAACTTAAAATCCTCAACAATCTGGCAGAGTCTATCAATCTAGCAGGGGCCCTGGAAGTTATTCATCAAGGGCAGGCGTTGGGCTTGGATCTCGAATCAATGGTGAAGGTATTCACTTCCTGCCGCGGTCGTTCTGCCTACATGCATGTATCGCTGAACTATATTCTCTCAGGGTTGACAACTAGTCATGTGACGCTGGCCGTCCGCTGTAAAGATTTGGAATTGGCGCAATCTCAATTACCAGACCTTAAGGCTTATCCAGCAACAGCGATGGCGATCCAATGCTTCATCGACGCCAGACACGCCTTTGGCGACGACGTTGACCAATGCCAATACTTTTCACTACTCGCTCAACGACGGAGTGTTACATCATGAATCCACGTCAAGATATTATCGTCGAAGACACGACATTACGAGATGGCGAGCAAGCACCTGGCATTTCGTTTGGAAGAGCAACTAAACTAAAGATATTCGATGCCCTTATCGACGCGGGCATACGCTGGATTGAAGGCGGTATATATGCGATGGGCGGCACTGAGAGCCGAACATTAAGTGAGATGCTAGAGCGCACACAGGGAACTGATATTCGACTGGTAGGCTGGAATAGAGGGATACGTGCAGACGTAGAAGCATCACTCGACGCAGGCTACCGATACATACATATCGGGTTACCCACCTCAGAGGTCCACCTGAAGCACAGCATAAACAAATCAAAAGACTGGCTTGTCAGACAGGCATGCGAATTAATAGACTGTGCAAAGCAACGCGATGTATTTGTCTCAATCAGCGCTGAAGATGTTGCCCGCTCAGACTTGTCATTTGTCGTTGATTATGCCGGCCACATCTGCGAAGCGGGAGCCGATAGGTTACGGCTCTCTGACACGATTGGAGTGCTTACGCCTGAACAGTACCACTCCATCATCCGTACAGTGGTATCCGCAGTGGAGATTGATACCCAGTGCCATGCTCATAACGACTTCGGCCTCGGTGTAAGCAATACATTATCCGGTTTGCAGGCAGGCGCAAAATATTTTCATGCCACTGTAAACGGTATTGGTGAACGAGCGGGAATGCCTGACCTGGCGCAAATGGTAATGTCCCTAAAAATTCAATACGGGATTGACCTTGGTGTTAAGCCGGAAAAGCTTCAAACACTCTCTGAGATTGTCGCCAATGCAACTGGCTCTCAAATCAATCCTTGGCAGCCCATCGTGGGCAGCAACATTTTTTCTCACGAGTCAGGTATTCACACAAAAGGTACTCTCAACAACGGCAAGTCATTCGAGCCTTACGACACAAGCGTGATGGGGCGCGAACGTCACATTATCGTCGGTAAACATTCTGGACGCGCCTCAATAAAATACGCATTGGACCAATTGCAAATCACATGCTCAGATGATGAAGTCCAGCAATTGCTGCAATTGGTAAGAGAGGTATCCATGATTAAATCAAGTGCCATAACTCTTACCGATGTGGCCATGCTTTGCTCCACTATAAAGAAAGGAAGGCAACATGGAGTTTAACATCACAGCAAGACTCGATGACCTTCAGAAATTAATACAAAAACGAAAAATGACTTTAGATAATATTCGAGGCCTCTATGATAGAACCATCGACGGCATTACAATTAACTCTACGCAGCTTAAAAATATTGCCCAACATCTTAACGTCACAGCAGCCTATGTGATTGACGAATTAGGCGGCGAGTACGATAAATCTCAAAGCTGCGTTTTCGGCGGACTCATCCGATTCGATCGCCTACGGCACGTGCAGGGTGAGCCTGCCTATTTTTACCGCCACTTACTCAAGACAACTTCAGATAAAAATCTGCTGGTACTCAGGACTACCCCTCTATTCCCATCGGCCGAGAAGGCAATACTAAACGCCGGACATAAGGCTAGAGAATTCGTATACATTCTCTCTGGGACAGTAGGGGTTAAATGGGGAAGTCATCCACATCTTCACAACGAGGTACTGAATGAGGGAGATTCCATTTTCATTGAAGAATGGACTCCTCATTGTTTCTATAAACTTGAACCGGATTCACAAATTCTCGCGATTGACTACCTTTAACTACTGTCACAGTCGCTGAGCCGGGAGAAAGCCAAGTCGACTTAAGCGGTGCCGCGATGAACGAGAAAGTCCGCATATTTGATGCGGGCTTTTTTAACCTATACCGGCCTTTCGCGGGTCAACCCGCTCCCATAGAGACTTCACAGAATTCGAACGCTGTGCAATGCCTGTGAAAGCGGGTTTACCCGCGAAAGGGTCGGCACTGGCAATTCAAAAACGCCGGGCAAAAAAAGGGGCGCCGACCAAGCGCCCCATAAGCCGTAAAGCACACAACAAATTCAGTATCAGTCCAGCAAAGCCATCGCCTCGGCGCTACACGCTTCGATCCGCGCCCAGTCGCCGTTCTTGATCCAGCTGCTGTCGAGCATCCAGGTGCCGCCCACGCACATCACATTGGGCAGCGCCATGTAGTTGCGCACGTTGGCCGGGTTGACCCCACCGGTAGGGCAGAATCGAATATCACCGAACGGGCCACCAAAGGCCTTGATCGCTGCCACGCCGCCACTGATTTCCGCCGGGAACAGCTTGAAGCGGCGATAACCCAAGGCATAACCCATCATGATTTCCGAAGGCGTGCTGATGCCCGGCAACAATGGGATATCGCTGTCGACTCCAGCTTCGAGGATGTCCTGAGTGATCCCCGGGGTAACGACAAACTGCGCGCCAGCGGCTTCAACCGCTGCAAACATGCTGCGATCGAGCACGGTGCCGGCGCCGACACACAGTTCCGGACGCTGCTCACGCAGCACCTGGATAGCCTTCAGGCCATACTGCGAGCGCAGGGTTACTTCCAAGGTGCGGATACCACCAGCGGCCAGGGCATCGGCCAGCGGCAGGATGTCTTCCTCACGGGCGATGGTGATCACCGGCAGGATGCGCGCCGCCCCACAGATCGCATCGATCCGGGCGGCTTTCTCGGCCATCGAGAGCAGAGGCTGGGGGCGTTCAAGGGTGGTCATGACAGTGGATCCTTTGCTCATGGGCACCAGTAGATGTCCAAGGGGTCGTGAAGAAAGGCGCGAATCGGCATTTCATTGAGGTCGTTGCCCGCCAGCGCGGCGCGCAGGGTAGCGAGTTTGCCCGGGCCCTGCACGGACAGCGCGATGAACGCGGCGCTGGCCAGCAGGGAACGGGTCAGCGAGAGGCGCTGGTGCGGCACGCTCGGCGCCAGCAACGGCAGGCAACGGCGCTTGCTGTTCAGGTCCAGGCCCTCGGCAAGATTCGGGCTGTCGGGGAACAGCGAAGCCGTATGGCCATCGTCGCCCATGCCCAGTACCAGCACGTCGATAGCCGGCAGATCGGCCAGTGCCTGGTCGGCCTTGGCAGCCGCTGCGTCGAGGTTTTCGGTCTGCTGATAGAGGCCGACGAAACGAGCCTTGGCAGCGCCCCCCTGGAACAGATGGCGAGCCAGCAAACCGGCGTTGCTGTCGGCGTGCTCCACCGGCACCCAGCGCTCGTCGGCCAGGCTGACGGTGACCTTCGACCAGTCCAGCGCCTCGGTCGCCAGCTTCTCGAGGAACGGCACCGGGCTGCGGCCACCGGACAACACCAGGCAGGCCTGCCCTTTCGCGGCAATGGCTGCGCGCAAACGGTCGGCCACATCAGCAGCCAATGTTGCCGAGAGCGCGCGGGCATCATTGAGTTGATGCGCCTTGACGGTAGTCGGCAGTTGCAATTCAGATATCCCCATACCACGCCCTCCCATCACGCGTAATCAGTGCAATCGAGCTCATCGGCCCCCAAGACCCCGCCGCGTACGGCTTGGGCGCATCGCCGGCGCTCTGCCAGCCCGCGATCAACTGGTCGCACCATTTCCAGGCATATTCGATTTCATCCTTGCGCACGAACAGGTTCTGGTTGCCGCGCATCACCTCAAGCAGCAGGCGTTCGTAGGCATCCGGAATCCGCGCGGTGCGCCAGGTGTCGGAAAAATTCAGCTGCAAGGGGCCGCTGCGCAGTTGCATGCCTTTGTCCAGGCCCTGCTCCTTGGTCATCACCCGCAAAGAAATGCCTTCACTGGGTTGCAGGCGGATGATCAGTTTGTTGCCGACCTGCAAACGTTGCTCCGGGGCGAAGATGTAGTGCGGCGTCTCCTTGAAGTGGATGACGATCTGCGACAGCTTCTGCGGCATGCGCTTACCGGTACGCAGGTAGAACGGTACGCCCGACCAGCGCCAGTTACGAATGTCGGCACGCAGGGCGACGAAGGTTTCCGTGTCGCTCTGGGCGTTGGCGTTGTCTTCTTCCAGGTAACCCGGCACCGGCTTGCCGTCGCTGTAGCCGGCAATGTACTGGCCGCGCACCACGCGGGTACTCAAGCCCTCGCCGGTGATCGGCGCAAGGGCTTTGAGCACCTTGACCTTCTCATCGCGGATGCTGTCGGCCGACAGCTCGCTGGGCGGGTCCATGGCAATCAGGCACAACAGCTGCAGCAGGTGATTCTGAATCATATCGCGCAGCTGCCCGGCCTTGTCGAAATAGCCCCAGCGGCCTTCGATGCCGACCTTCTCGGCCACGGTGATTTCCACGTGGGAGATGGAGTTCTGGTTCCACTGGGTTTCGAACAGGCTGTTGGCGAAGCGCAGGGCGATCAGGTTCTGCACCGTCTCCTTGCCCAGGTAATGGTCGATGCGGTAAACACGGCTTTCCGGGAAGAACCGCGCCACGGCGTCGTTCACCCGGCGCGACGACTCAAGATCGTGCCCGATGGGCTTTTCCAGCACCACACGGGTGCGCGCGGCGAGGCCCGCCTTGTCGAGGTTTTCGCAGATCGCGCCATACACGGCAGCCGCAGTGGCGAAATAGGCAATCAACGGCAGCTGGGCAGGTGCCTGCTCGGCCAGGGCCTGGTAGCCCTCCGGCTGCAGGAAGTCCAGGTGCTGGTAGCTCAGACGCCCCAGAAAACGCCCCAGCGCCGCAGGCTCCAGATCGGCCTCCGCCACGTGTTTGCGCAGATGAGCCTCGATGGTATTCAGGTGCTCCTGCACGCTGCCAGGCTCGCGGGCCAGCGCCAGCAAGCGAGTATCGGCGTGCAGCAAATTGGCGCGGTCGAGCTGGTAGAGCGCAGGAAACAGCTTGCGCAATGCCAGGTCGCCCAGGGCGCCGAACAGGGCAAAGGTGCAAGGTTCAACACTGATCGCAGCCATGATGTTGGTTCTTTCCCAAAGTTGGCCTAGGAATACCGCTTTCACATACGGTTTTCAAGAGAAAATGTAGTAAAAACCACAACATTACACACAAGCGTTACAGATAAGTGGTGCGCCACCCGTACCGACAGTAGGATAGACGACCGTGCAAAAAGCCTGCTGCTTCGCCAGCCGGCTGTCTTCCCGACCCAAGGACACACCCATGGACCGCGTGCGAAACCTCCTGGAGCAGATCCAGGGACGCCTCGACGAGCTGAACAAGGCCGAACGCAAAGTCGCCGAAGTCATCCTGCTCAACCCGCAACAAGCCACCCGTTTCAGCATTGCCGCACTGGCCCAGGCGGCCAAGGTCAGCGAACCGACCGTCAACCGTTTCTGCCGCTCGTTCGGTGTCAGCGGTTACCCCGAGCTCAAGCTGCAACTGGCGCAGAGTTTGGCCAGTGGCGCTGCCTATGTGAGCCGCGCCGTCGAGGCCGATGACGATCCTGCAGCCTACACCCAGAAAATCTTTGCCAGTGCCATCGCCTCGCTCGACAGCGCCTGCCAGCAGCTTGACCCGCAGCAGGTCAGCCGCGCCGTGGATATGATGATCCAGGCCCGGCAGATCCACTTCTTCGGCCTGGGCGCTTCTGCCCCGGTAGCCCTGGACGCCCAGCACAAGTTCTTCCGCTTCAACCTCGCCGTCTCGGCCCACGCCGACGTGCTGATGCAGCGCATGCTGGCTTCTGTGGCCCACACGGGCGACTTGTTCGTGATCATCTCCTACACCGGGCGCACCCGCGAACTGGTGGAGGTGGCGCGCCTGGCCCGGGAAAACGGCGCCTCGGTGCTCGGCCTGACCGCCGCCGGCTCACCCCTGGCCCAAGCGTGCAGCCTGAGCCTGCACATCCCGCTGCCGGAAGACACCGACATCTACATGCCGATGACGTCGCGGATCATCCAGCTGACCGTGCTCGACGTACTCGCCACCGGGATGACCCTGCGCCGCGGCGTGGACTTCCAGCCGCACCTGCGCAAGATCAAGGAAAGCCTCAACGCCAGCCGCTACCCGATCGAGGACGACGAACTCAGCTGAGCCGGTGCGCCTGCAGCCGCAAATGAGCGCGCTGGCCCGGCGCCAGGCTCAGGCCTTCACCGCTGCCGCTGGCCGCCTCGACACACACGAAACCCTGGCTCTCGCGCCCGCTCACACCCATCAACGGGCGGTTGCCTGGGTGCCAGACCACAGTATCGTCGCTGTCACCCGTATCGATGCACAGCTCACGCTGCCAGGCGGGGTCCTGCAACTGCACGCGCGGCGTGCCGGGGTAGACTTTCTGGCAGCCGCCCTTGAGCTTCAATGCGCCCTCCTCGCGGCAGGCTTGCCGGCTCAGACGGTCATAGCCCTCAACATCTTCAAGCCCGGACAGCGCTATCTCGGAAACGTCACTGATACGCCAGTAGGCCAGCAGTGCATGGCTCAACTGGCAGGGTTCGCTGTCCTGGTGCTCGGTACTCAGGCTCAGTTCCATGCGGCGGCCCAGGCGGGCATGCAGGTCGACCTGCCAGTCGCACAAGTCCAGGCGCCACTTCAGGCTCACGCCCTCCTCGTCCTCCCGGCTGTCCACCAGCTTCCAGTCCAGCAGGCGCGCCCAGCCGTGGGCGGGCCACAGGTCCTCGCTGGGGTGGCGGCCATACCACGGCCAGCACACCGGCACGCCGCCACGGATTGCCCCCACCTGCGGCCACTGTTCGGCGCACCATAGCCAGGGCCGCTCGCCGGCCGGCTGGAAGTGCAGCAACTGTGCGCCCTGACGGCTGAAAACCGCCTGGCAGCAGGGGTGATCGATGATCAGCACATCGCGCTGCTGGTAACGCTCCCACTCGAATGTCGGCCTCGGCCTCTGTACGGAAAAGAAGCGATGTAGCGGATGTTCAGGCATGGTTCCAAGCTCTTGTTGTTTGAGATAGCGCTGTCTCGGCCTATCCCCGACAACCACTGCAAGCCAGTGGATGCCGGGAGCCGTTTTTGGATTGGCGTAAATTTACAACAAATGTGCTCAGAATGACGACTGAATCTTCAACCCTGCGACCAGCGCGTTGTCCACCTCATCCACGCCACCCGGGCTCTTGATGTACTGAAGGTTCGGGCGCACGGTCAGCCAGTTGGTCACATGGAAGCCGTAATAGAGCTCGGCGTTGTACTCGGTACGCTGCAGCGGCACGAAGCCCGGGTTGTCGTAGTCATTGATGCCGCTCTGGGCGTTGAGCTGTTCGGCGCGCTTCTTCACATCATCGTTGACGTGGATGCGGGCGACACCAAAGCCGATATCATCCTTGGGCCGGGCATCGAAGGCACCTTTGTAGACCAACCCCACCTGCTGGTAGTTGTCGACCACGTTGGTGGCCTTGTCGTGCACGGTGAAGTTGGCGAAAAGGCTGAGACCGCGGCTGACGTCGCCGCCGTGGGCGGTGACCTGCTGCTGCGCAACCACCCACCAGCCGTGCTTGCTGGAGTGTGACTTGAAGCCGGCGCCGCTGATCCCTTGCGGGTTGCCATTGACGTCCTCGTAGACGTCTTCGGCGTCAGCCGTGCTGTAGTAATAGCCCAGGCGATACTCGCCCGGCAGGCCGTTGACCTTGGGCGACCAGACGGCCTCCACCGGCAGGATCGCACCCTTGGTGCCGCTGCCGCTAAGCTTGAAGCCGTTGCCGGTTTCCAGGTTGGAGGGGTTCTGCTCGAACGCGCCGACCTGCACGAAGAACTCCGGCGTGATGTTGTACTTGACCCGCAGCGCCCACTGGCTGACCGGCCAGTTGTACCAGATGCCGCCGACCCAGTTGCCCACCTGCGATCCACAGAAGGCCAGGTTCTGGAAGTCGCAGGGGAAGCTGTTGAAGTCCTCGCCCTCGCCGAAACGGCCGAATTTCACATCCAGGGCACCGTCGAAGTACTTCTGCTTGATCCACATCTGGGTCAGGCGCCAGGTCTGGCCGCGGCCCCACACCTCCTGCACCGAACTGAACTGGCCAGCACGCGGGTCGCTGATGCGATCATTGGAGAGGTTGCGGCCACTGCGCTCGGTGATCGCCAGCTTGAACTCGGCATCGTGCCAGCCAAGGATCTTCTGCAGGTCCAGGTGCGCGCCGAGGGCGAACTGGTCACTGTAGCGTGCGGTCTTGTCGTCGTTGTAGCCGCCATTGAGGTTGCCGGCGACCTCGCCCACATAGTCGAGGGTGAAGTCATAGCCTTTTTCCAGCAGTTCGGTGCGGGTACCGCCCCAGTCGCCGGTCATCCATTTCGATTCGCTGGAGAAGGCCTCGGCGGCCTGCACCCCGCTACTCCCAACCATGGCCAGCAGGGCCAGCGAGCCCAAGGTCCTTATGCGATTGCGCTGTTCCATCCCTTTGCGTCCTCTTTTTCTTATTGATGGTTTCGACGATTCAACGGCTCTTGAGGTGAGTCACGTTGTCCTTCAGTGAAGCGTTGGCAGTATTCAAGTCCAGGCGTTCGCCGCTGGCGGCGTCGAACAGCAGCACCCGTGCCGGGTCGAACTGCAGGTTCAGGCTGTCACCGACCCGGCACGCCACATCCGGCGCCAGGCGGCAGCACACTTTGGTCTGGTTGAGGGTGACGAAGACCAACAGGTCAGGGCCGGTAGGTTCGGTTACCTGCACCTCGGCGCGAATGCCCGGCAGGCCGTTGCCCTCCCCCGTACCCAGGCTGATTTGCTCCGGGCGGATGCCGAGGATGATCTCGCGCCCGTCCAGCTCGTCGCCGGCCACGCCCAACGGCAGCTCGCAACGTGCCTGGCCGCTGTCGAGCAGGGCCAGCAGGCGCCCGTCCTGCCTGGCCAGGCGTACCGGTATGAAGTTCATCGGCGGCGAGCCGATGAAGCTGGCAACGAACTGATTGGCCGGGTCGTTGTAGATCTGCTGCGGGGTACCGAACTGCTGAATGATGCCGTCCTTCATCACCGCAACCTTGTCGCCCAGGGTCATGGCCTCGATCTGGTCGTGGGTGACATACACCGTGGTGGTCTTGAGCCGCTGGTGCATCAGTTTCATTTCCGTGCGCATCTCGACGCGCAGCTTGGCGTCGAGGTTGGACAACGGCTCGTCGAACAGGTAGATCTTCGGCCGCCGCGCCAAGGCGCGGCCCATCGCCACCCGCTGCTGCTGGCCACCGGACAACTGCGCCGGCTTGCGTGAAAGCAGGTGTTCGATCTGCAACAGCTTGGCCACACGCGCCACTTCCTCGTCGATGGCAGCCTGCGGCATCTTGCGGATCTTCAGGCCGAACTCGATGTTCTCGCGCACGCTCATGGTCGGGTACAGCGCGTAGGACTGGAACACCATGGCGATATCACGATCCTTGGGGCTCATACCGCTGACATCCTGGTCATCGATGAGAATCGCGCCACCGGTGATGTTCTCAAGGCCTGCGATGCAGTTCATCAAGGTCGACTTACCGCACCCCGAAGGGCCGACCAATATCAGGAATTCGCCGTCTTTGATCGACAGCTGGATGTCCTTGAGCGTATCCGGCAGGCCGCTGCCGTAGGTCTTGTTCACATTACGAAGTTCAAGCGTTGCCATGACTTACCCCTTGACGGCGCCGGCTGTGAGCCCGCGAACGAAATACTTGCCTGCCACCACATAGACCAGCAGGGTTGGCAGGCCAGCGATCATCGCCGCCGCCATGTCGACGTTGTATTCCTTGGCCCCGGTACTGGTGTTGACCAGGTTGTTCAGGGCTACGGTGATCGGTTGCGAGTCGCCACTGGAGAACACCACGCCGAACAGGAAGTCGTTCCAGATCTGGGTGAACTGCCAGATCAGGCAGACCATGATGATCGGTGTCGACATCGGCAGGATGATGCGGCGAAAAATGGTGAAGAACCCGGCACCGTCCAGGCGTGCGGCCTTGACCAGCGCATCGGGAATGCTCACGTAGAAGTTGCGGAAGAACAGCGTGGTGAAGGCCAGGCCGTAGACCACATGCACCAGCACCAGGCCACTGGTGGTGCTGGCCAGGCCCAACTTGCCGAGGGTGAACGAGGCTGGCAGCAGCACCGTCTGGAACGGCAGGAAGCAACCGAACAGCAGCAAGCCGAAAAACAACTGCGACCCGCGGAAGCGCCACATCGACAGCACATAACCGTTGAGCGCACCGATGGTGGTCGAAATCAGCACCGCCGGTACGGTGATCATGATCGAGTTCCAGAAGTACCCGCTGACCGTGCTCCAGGCCTTGACCCAGCCGATGCCGCTGACCACGGTCGGCCAGCTCAGCAGGTTGCCGGTACTGATGTCCTCCGGGGTCTTGAAGCTGGTCAGCAGCATCACCACCAACGGCACCAGGTAAAGCAGCACGGCCATCAGCAATACAGCGTGAATCGCGATGCGGCTGATGCTCGGCACCGCTTTGTCGACAGGGCTATGCATGGCGTTTGCTCCGCAGCTCCGAGTACAGGTAAGGCACGAGGATCGCCAGGATCGCCCCGAGCATGAGGATGGCGCTGGCCGAGCCCATGCCCATCTGGCCGCGGCTGAAGGTGAACGAATACATGAACATCGCCGGCAGGTCGGATGAGTAGCCCGGGCCACCGGCGGTCATTGCGGCCACCAGGTCGAAGCTCTTGATCGCGATGTGCGAGAGGATCATCAGCGAACTGAAGAACACCGGGCGCAGGCTCGGCAGCACGACGGTCCAGTAGATGCGTGGCAGGCTTGCGCCATCCATCTGCGCAGCACGGATGATCGACTGGTCGACCCCGCGCAGGCCGGCCAGGAACATCGCCATGATGAAGCCCGAGGCTTGCCACACGGCGGCGATCACCAGGCAGTACACCACCCGGTCGGGGTCGATCAGCCAGTCCAGGCGAAACCCTTCCCAGCCCCAGTCACGCAACAGTTTGTCCAGGCCCATGCCAGGGTTGAGCAGCCACTTCCAGGCGGTACCGGTGACGATCATCGATAAAGCCATCGGGTACAGGTAGACCGTGCGGATGAAACCTTCGCGGCGGATGCGCTGGTCGAGCAGCACCGCCAGCAGCACGCCGATGGCCAGGCTGATACCGATGAACAGCCCGCCGAACACCAGCAGGTTCTTGCTGGCCACCCACCAGCGATCGTTGTCGAACAGCCTGGCGTATTGCGCAAGGCCCGCCCACTTGTAAGTCGGCAGGAAGGTCGAGGTGGTGAAAGACAGGACGAACGTCCACAGGATGTAGCCGTAAAAGCCCACCAGGACGATGAACATGCTGGGTGCCAGCACCAGCTTGGGTAGCCAGCGCTGCAGAGCGTCCAGGGGAGAGGCCCGCAGTCGGGCGGTTGCTGTAGTCATGATTCACCTTGAAGGCACTGCCCATCTGCTGTAGGAGCGGCCTTGCGTCGCGAAAGGGCTGCGCAGCAGCCCCAGGGGCTCGAGAACAAAGACAGACCGTCGAACCTGGCTTGCAGGCCTGGGGACCGCTTCGCGGTCCTTTCGCGACACAAGGCCGCTCCTACAAGAGCAATCGTGCCTGCCTTGAGCTTGGTTACTTGGCCGATCTGATCGCCGCCGCCAGCTTCTTCGCTGCATCGGCAGGGTCGGCCTTGGGGTCGTTGATGTAGTTGGTCACTACATCGAAGAAGGCGCCCTGCACGGCCAGCGTGGTGGCCATGTTGTGCGCCATGCTCGGCTGCAGGCCACCGGTTTTGGCGTCGGCCATGAAGTCCTTGGCAGAAGTCTGGGCGCAAGCGTCGAAGCCGTAGGTGCCCATGTCGGCGAGCATGTCGTTACGCACGGGAATGGAGCCTTTGTTGATGCTGAAGACCTTCTGGAAGTCCTGGCCAAGCACCTTCTTGGCGATGTCCTGCTGGCCAGCGGCCGTGCCCTCGTCGTTCTGCTTGAACACCACCAGTGAGTCGATGTTGTACAGGAAAGCCTTGTCGGTACCAGGGAACGCGACGCACTGATAGTCCTTGCCGGCGGTCTTCTTGGCCAGGGTCCACTCGCTCTTGGCCCAGTCACCCATGATCTGCATGCCAGCCTTGCCATTGATGACTTTGGCTGCTTCCAGGTTCCAGTCCTGGCCTTTGCCGTCGGGGTCCATGTAGGTGGCGACCTTCTTCAGCTCGGTCAGCGACTTGACCATCTGCGGCCCGGTCAGCGTGGCTTCATCGAGGTCGACCAGCGCTTTCTTGTAACCGTCCGCCCCCATCACCGACAGCACCACACTCTCGAACACCGTGCTGTCCTGCCATGGCTGGCCGCCATGGGCGAGCGGGATGAAGCCGGCGGCCTTGAGTTTGTCGGCGGCGGCGTAGAATTCGTCGAGGGTGGTCGGCGCCTTGTCGATGCCGGCCTTCTTGAACACTTCGGGGTTGATCCACAGCCAGTTGATGCGATGGATGTTCACCGGCACAGCCACGTAGTCGCCTTCGTACTTGACGGTGTCGGCGACCTTCTTGTCGAGCAGCGAGTCCCACTTTTCTTGCTTGGCCACATCCTTGAGCACATCCGGGTCCAGCAGGCCGGTGGCAGCCCAGTCCTGGATGTCCGGCCCCTTGATCTGGGCAACGCCGGGCGGGTTACCGGCCACGGCGCGGCTCTTGAGCACGGTCATGGCCGTGGCGCCACCACCGCCGGCAACCGCACCATCCTTCCAGGTGAAGCCATCCTTCTCGACCTGGGCCTTGAGCACATCGACTGCCGCTTTTTCACCACCGGATGTCCACCAGTGAACCACTTCGACACTGCCTTTGGTGTCGGCGGCGAGAGCACTGAGCGGGAACAGGGAGGCGAAGGAAATCGCGGCAGCGAGGCGGAGAGTCGAATTCATCGGAGTACCTTTCTTGTTGTTATGCCGGGCAAGTCGAGCGCTTGCATTGCATGGAGTCTAATCAGAGTGCCCGCTGCGCCAGGTAACGAAGCGATGCGTGAATGTCATCGTTTGGTTACATTGCGCGCCAGTGCGCTCGCCAGGCTGGGTGCCAGGGGCAGCGTTGGCAGCAGTACAGCCTGGTAGGCGTGATAAAGGTCTGGCTTGCCTGCCCAAATCGTCGCCGCTGGCTGGTTGTCCGGGCCGAGTTCGTGGTGCCAGCTTCCGGCTGCGCGGTCGATGAAATGAGTGTCGATGAACGTCCAGAAGCGCCGGTACCATTGCTCGTACTGCTGCTCGCCGGTTCGCCGCAGCAGCGCTGCGGCACTGGCGCACGCTTCGGCATGCACCCAGTGCAGGCGCTCGCGCACCCTGGGCTGATTGTCCCAGCCCAAGGTGTAGACGATGCCCTCGGCACCATCGACGCTCCAGGCATGCTGGCAGGCATTGGCGAACAGGCCCCGCGCGCAGGCCAGCAGCCATGCCGGGGCAGGAAGCCCGGCCTGACGCCGCGCAGCCTCAAGGTGCAGGACCAGACGAGACCACTCGAACGCATGGCCAGGCGTTGTGCCGTATGGGCGGAAGTGATCTGCGGGATTGTCCCGGTTGTATTCGGGCAGCGGTTGCCAGTGCACATCGAAATGTTCGATCACTCGGTAGTCACTGGCGCCAGCATGGCCGTGAATGATGCGCTCGACGATACGCAGGGCGCGCTCCAGCCAAAGTACATCGCCCGTCACATCGGCCAGGGCGAGGAAGGCCTCAGTGGCGTGCATGTTGCTGTTGGCGCCGCGATAAGCTTCAGGCTGCTGCCAGTCGCTGGAGAAGGACTCGCGCATCGCACCCTCTTGCTCGCTCCAGAAGCGTTCCTCGATGACCCGTATCGCCTGCGCCAGCAACCCCTGTGCTCCCGCAGCGCCCGCCACGACGGCAGAGCTGGCGGCAAGCGCGACGAAGGCATGCAGGTAAGCCGCCTTGCCGTTGTCACCCTGGCCGTACGGGCGGGCGAACCAACCGCCGTACCCGGCGTCGCGCAAAGGCCCGCACAAGGCCTGCACACCGTGCTGCACCAATGCCAGGCAGCCTGGCGCCCCCTGAAGGTGGGCCAGGGCGAAGCTGTGGGTCATGCGTGCGGTGTTCATGGTTTGGGCGACAGCCGTAGGGGGCAGCTTGCCGCGGGCGTCGAGATTGCCGAACCCTTCAGGGGCTTGCGAGGCCTTGGCGAAAGAGAGCAGCCGCTGGCCCTCGCTTGTGAGCCAGGCGGTATGTTCCGGGGAATCGATGTAGTCCATGCGCCCGTTTCTTCCCTGTATGAGGTTTGCAGATTCTAGCCAGCCGTCCTGGCTGGGATGTCACGAAGGCTTGCGGTTATGTCACCGGTCGGTGACATACCTTCACTCAACGCCACGCGGCAGATAAAGGGTCACGCGCAACCCACCCTCGCGCAAATTGAGCAAGCTCACCTCACCCCCATGGCTATGGGCGATGTTGCGGGCGATCCCCAGCCCCAAGCCATACCCTTGCTGCTGCCCGGCGAGCCTGAAGTGCGGCTCGAACACCTGCTCAAGCTGCTGCTGTGGCACACCCGGCCCGTGGTCATCCACCTGCAGGACAAAGCCCTGTGCGCTGTCGATGATGCGCAGGCGGGCCCGCTCGCCGTACTTGATGGCATTGTCTATCAGGTTGCCGATGCAGCGGCGCAAGGCCAGCGGCTTGCCGGGGTACGGCGCCAGGGCCTGGCCTTCGACGGTGATGCGGCCATCCCCCAGATACGGCTCGGCGAGAATCTCCAGGACCTGGTTGAGGTCGACCGGCTCGATGTTCTCGTGGATGTCAGTGTCTTTCACGCATTGCAAGGCGCCTTTGACCAACAGCTCCAGCTCATCCAGATCCTGGCTGAACTTGGCCTGCAGGCGCTCATCTTCCAGCAGTTCGACGCGCAGCCGCAGCCGGGTGATGGGCGTGCGCAGGTCGTGGGAAATGGCGCTGAACAACTGGCTGCGCTCGGTGAGGTAGCGGCTGATGCGTTCACGCATGCTGTTGAACGCACGCCCGACCTCGACCACCTCGCTGCCACCGCCCTCGGGCACTGGCGCCACATCGGCGCCCAGCGACAGGTCCCGCGCGGCCCGCGCCAGGCGCTTGAGTGGCCAGCTCTGCCAGTGCACCAGCAGGCCGATGAACAGCAGCAGCAAGGCGGTGGTCAGGACGATGAAGCCGATCTGCTGGCGTGGCAGGCGCTCGGCTTCAAGGCTGGTGTAGGGCTCAGGCAGCAACGAGGCGATGTACAGCCACTCGTCTTGGCCCAGGCGAATCTGCGTGACCAGTACAGGCGGGTTGAGTGGTTCCAGGGTCAGCGAGTAATGCGCCCAGGAACGCGGCAGCTCATCGAGCTTCAGGCCGCTGTTGAAGATGCGCAGGTCATCGGGGGCGACGAACTCGACGGAAACTTCCATCTGCGCGCCCAGCCGCTCATGCAGTACCTGCTGAAACACATCGATCACCGCCTGCTTGCGCGGTGTTATGGGCAATACCGGCATGTCCAGCGGCTTGTCGTTGAGCGACACGAAAAAACGCGTACCGCCCATGCTGCGCAACTGGTCCAATACCATCGGCCGATAAGCCACCGGCAAGGAACGGAAATAACTGACGCTGGCACTCATCGAATGGGCCAGGCTGCCGGCACTGGCGCGCAAGCCCTGAAGCTGGCTGGCACGTAACTGCGCGACCCAGATGACGCTGGACAAACCTTGAGCCAACAACACCACCAGCAAGGTCAACAGCAGCATGCGCCCCAGCAGCGAGCGCGGCACCAGGCGCCAGCGCCGCTCAGGAAGCACAGCAGACATGCGCAGCCAGCAGGTAGCCACTGCCGCGCACAGTGCGGATCAGCCGTGGCGGTTTGTCGGTATCGCGCAGACGCTGACGCAGGCGGCTGACCGCCATGTCAACGATACGGTCCAGCGGCATTGGCTCACGGCCACGGGTAGCGTTGCCGATGGTATCGCGGTCGAGGATCTGCTGAGGGTGATCGAGAAACAGCTTCAGCAAGGCGAAATCGGCACCGGAAAGGATCACCTCTTCGCCATCGCGGTGGAACAGGCGGTGGCTGACCGTGTCCAGGCGCCAGTCGTCGAAGGCCAGTACCGCTGTGGCTGGCGCGGCCTGGCCGAATTCTGCGCGACGCAGCAGGGCCTTGATTCGCGCCTGCAGTTCCCGCGGGCTGAACGGTTTGCCCAGATAATCGTCCGCGCCAAGCTCAAGGCCGATGACCCGGTCGGCCTCGTCGGAGCTGGCGGTCAGCATGATGATCGGCACCCGCGATTGACGCGGGTGCTGGCGCACCCAGCGGCACAGGCTGAAGCCGTCCTCGTCGGGCAGCATCACATCGAGAATGACCAGATCGCAGTGAGTGTTTTCCAGCGCGTGGCGAAAACCCTGGCCATCGGCTTCGGCGTGCACCTGGAAGCCGGCGCGGCTCAGATAGGTTTGCAACAGCTCGCGGATTTCCTGATCGTCGTCGACCATCAGGATCGATTTTCCGGCAGTGCTCAAGGTATCCCGCCCTCTTGTTGTCACAGGTCTTTTGCCTGCTGTGAGGGCCGCAAAGCGGCCCCCTATCAATGATCCAGAGCCTGCTGTAATGCCACGCCGGCGCCCAGCAGTCCAGAAAACTCTGCCGTCACCAGCCACACCGGCACACCGGCGAAGTAACCGCTCATGCAGCCCTTGTCGGCAAAACTTGCAGCGAACCCGCTGCGCATGAACAGTTCGGCAAACCGCGGGATGACGCCGCCAACAATATAAACACCGCCGCGTGCACCCAGGGTCAGTACATTGTTGCCTGCCACGCGCCCCAGGAAGCGGCAGAACTGTTCGACCACCGCCAATGCCCGTGGCTCGCCACTCAGGGCGGCATCGGTAATTTCTGCGGGTGTCTTGTGCCGTACCGTATCACCGTCCAGCGCACAGATGGCCTGGTACAAACGCACGAGGCCGCCACCGCTGAGCACGGTTTCAGCGCTGACATGGCCAATCTGCCCATGAATCTGCTGATGGATCGCCGCTTCGCGGGCATTGCCCACCGGCAGGTCGACATGCCCTCCCTCACCGGGCAGCGCCAGCCAATGCTGCTCACCGAGGCGCAGCAGGCTGCCGACGCCAAGGCCGGTACCCGGGCCGATCACCAGTGCAGGTCGCGCCGGGTCGGCCTGGCCGGGGCAGACCTGGCGCACCTCGTCCCCTTGCAGGCGGGTCATACCCAAGGCCATCGCCGTGAAGTCATTGATCAGCAGCAGCTGTTCGACCTGCAACGTCTTGCAGAACGCGCTGCGGCTCAGCCGCCAATGATTGTTGGTGAAGCGGAATTCATCACCGTCGACCGGCCCGGCCACCGCCAGGCACACCGCCGACAGCCCGCCACGCTCGATACCCTGGCTCTGCAGGTAGGCCTCGATGGCCTGCTCCGGGCTGGTGTAGTCAGCGGTGGCGAAGACCTTCACCTGATGCAGCTGGTTGTCACGCCACAACGCAAAACGGGCATTGGTGCCACCGATGTCGCCAACCAGCAGGTCCTTCATTTGAGGTTCTCCAGGGCCGAGGTAAAGGCGCTGGCGCCCTGCTCGGCCGAGCTGAACGCCATGCGCATGAAGCCGAACAGCTCGCGCCCACAGCCCAGGTCGTTGCCCTGTGGCGCAGGTGGCAGGTCGCGGCGGGCCAGTTCCTCGGCCGACACCTTGAGCTGCAGCGTGCCTTCGACACCATCGACCCGCACGATATCACCATCGCGCACCCGCGCCAGCGGTCCACCATCAAAGGCTTCAGGGCAGACATGGATTGCGGCCGGGATCTTGCCCGATGCACCTGACATGCGCCCATCGGTGACCAGTGCCACTTTATAGCCGCGGTCCTGCAGCACACCGAGGAACGGCGTCAGCTTGTGCAGCTCCGGCATGCCGTTGCAACGTGGCCCCTGGAAACGCACCACGGCCACGAAGTCGCGCTCCAGTTCGCCGGCCTTGAACGCATCGGCCAGCGACTGCTGGTCCTGGAAAACCCGTGCCGGGGCCTCGACGACCTGATGTTCAGGGGCCACCGCGGACACTTTCATCACGCCACGCCCAAGGTTGCCTTCCATCACCCGCAGGCCGCCTTCGGCCGAGAACGGCCGCGCCACCGGGCGCAGGATGGTCTCGTCCAGGCTCTGCTGCGGGCCTTCACGCCAGACCAGCTTGCCGTTGTCGAGGAACGGTTCCTGCGTGTAGCGGCGCAACCCGTGGCCGGCGACGGTGTTGACGTCTTCGTGCAGCAAGCCGGCATCGAGCAGCTCACGGATCAGGAAGGACATGCCACCGGCGGCCTGGAAGTGATTGATGTCGGCCTTGCCATTGGGGTAGACGTGGGACAGGGTCGGCACCACCTCGGACAGGTCGGCCATGTCCTGCCAGGTGAGCTGGATGCCTGCCGCCTGGGCGATCGCCGGCATGTGCAGGGTGTGGTTGGTCGACCCCCCGGTGGCATGCAGGGCGACGATGGAGTTGACCAGCGATTTCTCGTCGACGATCTCGCCCAGCGGCATGAAGCTGCCACTGGCCTTGGTCATGCGTGTCACTTGCTGCGCGGCCTCGGCGGTCAGCGCGTCGCGAAGCGGGGTGTACGGGTTGACGAACGAGGCCCCCGGCAGGTGCAGGCCCATCACTTCCATCACCAGCTGGTTGGTGTTGGCAGTGCCGTAGAAGGTGCAGGTGCCCGGGCTGTGGTAGGACTTCATCTCCGACTCCAGCAGTTCCTCACGGCTGGCCTTGCCCTCGGCATAGCGCTGGCGCACATCGGCTTTCTGCTTGTTGGAGATGCCGGAAACCATTGGCCCGCCCGGTACGAAAATGATGGGCAGGTGACCGAAGCGCAGCGCGCCCATCATCAAACCGGGGACGATCTTGTCGCAGATACCCAGCATCAGCGCAGCGTCGAACATGTTGTGCGACAGCGCCACCGCAGTAGACATGGCGATCACTTCACGGCTGGCGATGGCCAGCTCCATGCCAGGCTCACCCTGGGTCACGCCATCGCACATGGCCGGCACACCGCCAGCGAACTGGCCGACGGAGCCAACTTCGCGCAGTGCCTTCTTGATCTGCTCGGGGAAATGCACATACGGCTGGTGCGCCGAGAGCATGTCGTTGTAGGCCGAGACGATGGCCACATTCGCGGCATTCATCAGGCGCAGGCTCTGCTTGTCGTCGGCGCCACACCCGGCCACGCCATGGGCGAAGTTGGCGCACTGCAGGCTGGCCCGCATGGGTCCGTCGCTGGCCGCGCCGCGAATCAGCTGCAGGTAGCGTTCACGGGTGGCACGGCTGCGTTCGGTCAGCCGTTGGGTGACCTCAAGGATGCGCGGGTGCATGTACTGGACTCCAGGCTAGCGGTAAGGGCGGTTTACCGGGCATTTCCCCTCCAAACGATTGCGGCCTAGGCTCCTGTGTAAGAGACCCTGCGCATCGAGGCGGCGGCTTGCCCGACCACTCGTTGTATATTTAAACAAAATACTGCCAGTAAAAAGGCTTGTTTTCTATCGCTGAGTGAATAATCTTGTAATTCCAACAACAAAAACGTTTCAGTGAAGCTTCATTTGTGCCACAGGTTTCACTCGAACTGCCAGAGGTGCTGCCATGACACTACGTATCGCCATCAACGGATTCGGCCGCATTGGTCGCAATGTCCTGCGCGCACTGTATACCCAAGGCTACCGCCACGACCTGCAGGTCGTCGCCATCAACGACCTGGGCGACAGTGCCATGAACGCCCACCTGCTCAAATACGACAGCGTACACGGTGCTTTCGATGCGTCGGTGGAAGCTGATCACGAGAGCCTGACGGTCAACGGTGACCGTATCGCGGTGAGCGCCATCCGCAATCCGGCCGAGCTGCCCTGGAAGGCTGAAGCGATCGACGTGGTGTTCGAGTGCACCGGGCTGTTCACCGACCGCGCCAAGGCCGCGGCGCACCTGGCGGCCGGGGCTGGCAAGGTGATCGTCTCGGCACCGGCCAAGGGCGCCGACGCCACCGTGGTATACGGCGTCAACCATGACATTCTGCGCGCGTCGCACCAGGTCATCTCCAACGCCTCCTGCACCACCAACTGCCTGGCGCCGATCGCCCAGGTACTGCACCGCGAGTTCGGCATCGAGCAGGGGCTGATGACCACCATCCATGCCTACACCAACGACCAGGTGCTGACCGACGTCTACCACAGCGACCCGTACCGGGCGCGCTCGGCCACCCAGTCGATGATCCCGAGCAAGACCGGCGCTGCCGAAGCCGTGGGCCTGGTGTTGCCGGAACTGGCCGGCAAGCTGACCGGCATGGCGGTACGGGTACCGGTGATCAACGTGTCGCTGGTCGACCTCACCGTCAACCTCAAGCGCGAGGCCACGGCCGAGCAGGTGAACCAGTTGTTCCTCGAAGCCAGCCGGCATTCCAAGGTGCTCGGCTACAACACCCTGCCGCTGGTCTCGTGCGACTTCAACCACAACCCGTTGTCGTCGATATTCGATGCCAACCATACCCGCGCCAACGGCAGGATGCTCAAGGTGCTGGCCTGGTATGACAATGAGTGGGGGTTCTCCAACCGCATGCTGGATAACTGCCTGGCGTTGTGCAGCGCCCGCTGAGCGCAGGCACTTGCTGCGGTAGGAGCGGCCTTGCGTCGCGAAAGGGCCGCGCAGCGGCCCCAACTATATCTCTGGCGCTCAGAAAACCTTGGGGCTGCTCTGCAGCCCTTTCGCGACGCAAGGCCGCTCCTACCGACAATCTTTACCTTTTCCTAACACTTCCAGGCTTGACCTTCAGGCAAGATGATAAGCATTATCATTCACCTTTCGTCGGCCAGGTCCCCCTGTGAGTCAGTCCCGGTTCAACTCTGTCTTCCTCGTTCAGCGCCTCCCCCTATTGCGGACCTTGCAGCGCATGGTCGGCAACCCCAGCACCGCCGAGGACCTGCTGCAGGAAACCTACCTGCGAGTGTCCCGCGCCTTGGGGGAGCGGCTCATCGAACACCTCGAGCCCTTCGTCTTCCAGACCGCGCGAAACCTGGCCCTGGACCATCTGCGCACGCGCCGGGTGCAAGCGCGCATGCTGGTCGACGATGTGCCCGAAGAAATCCTGCACAACGTCGCCGCGCCGCTGAGCAGCAGCGAGGATGCCGCACACGCCGAGCAACTGCTCAAGCACCTGAGCGTCAGCCTCAACCAGTTGAGTGAGCGTCAGCAGCGCATTTTCATCCTCAGCCGCCTGCACGGTGCCAGCTACGTGGAAATTGCCGGGCAACTCAATGTCTCGGCCAGCACGGTCCAGAAGGAGCTGAAACTGATCATGGCAATCTGCATGGGTGTGGCCGAACGCCTGAAGTAAGACGACCGCTGGCCACCCGAGCTCGGCGAAGCGCTTGCCACGCCCCGCCTTAGCCTTGATCATTCGGGAAAATCATTTCAAGGATTCACCGTGACCGACAGCCCCGCCCCTCGCCCGCCGACCGCAGGGCCCGACGCCCGCGCCCGTGCGATGGACGAGGCGCTGGACTGGCTGGTCCGCCTGCAATGCGCCACCGAAGCGGACACGCTGGCCTTCGAGCAGTGGCTCAGCGCCGCGCCGGAAAACGCCGTGGCCTACGTCGAAGCCGAAGCCCTTTGGAACGGCACGCCGGTGCGCCAGGCCGCCACACAAATGCATCAGGTGCGGCGCCGCTCTGTACGCGGGCGTCTGCGGGCTCACTGGAAACCCCTGGCGACCGCCGCAGTACTGCTGGTCGGGCTGTTCACCGTGGGCAACTTGCCGATGCGCCTGCAGGCCGACCACCTGACCGTGGTGGGCGAACGCCAGCGCCTGCAGCTCGATGACGGGGCCAAGGTGCTGCTCAACACCAACTCGGCTTTCGCCAGCGACGTGCGCGAAGGCCGTCAGGTGGCACGGTTGCTACAAGGCGAGGCGTATTTCCAGGTACCCGGTGGCACCCAACCACCACTGGAAGTTCAGGCCGGCCCGCTGCGGGCACAGGTGCGCGACACTGACTTTGCCGTGCGCTACCTCGATGGTGAGGCACAGGTCCGGGTGCAGCGCGGCGACGTCGACCTGCAGGCCGCCAGCGACCAGCGTATCCGCCTGAGCGCCGGCGACAGCATCAGCGTCGGCCCGCAAGGCTTCGGCCAGCGCCAGCGCCCGGACATGCACAAGGACCTGGCCTGGGTCGATGGGCGCCTGGTGTTCGAGAACTGCCCGCTTAGCCAGGTGTTGGCCGAAGTGCGGCGCTATTACCCAGGCTGGATCATCAACCGCAACGCCCACCTGGACGACATGGCGGTGACCGGCAACTACCGCCTCGACCAGCCGCTGGAGACCTTGCGCGCCCTGGCCCACATCACCTCGGCGCAGCTGCACGAATACCCCGCCGTGGTCATTCTCAACTGACCTGAAAATTATTTTTACGCGATCGCGCTGCCCCGCCCGTCTCGTTATAGCCAATGCAACTGATTCTTGTTTAAAAACAGGAACGGTAATCACCTATAACAGTTCGCGCGTCAGGGAGCGCTTTCGATGTCCACAGGTCCAACTCGCCCGTCCCCCCTTCCCCGCCGTACCGGCCAATTGTCCCTGCTGACCCTGGCCTTGCTCGCCAGTGGCGCCTGCGGCCTGCCAGCGCTGGCAGCAGAACCTGCGCACGCGACAAGCCCACGCATGGGCGACTACCGCTTCAGCATCGCCCAGCAGCCCTTGGTCGAGGCCATCAACGCCTTCAGCCAGGTGACCGGCTGGCAGGTGGGCTTCAGCGCCGAACTGGCCGACGGTGTGGCTTCGCCAGGTGTCCGCGGCTCGCTGCCTCCGGAAGCGGCACTGAAACAACTGCTGCAAGGTACCGGCCTGGTCTATCGCAAGATCGGCAACGGCAATGTGGTGCTCGAACGCCAATCGGCGGGCAATGCCATCGCCCTGCAGCAGATGACCGTCAGCGCCACGCGCAGCGCCCAGGACGTCAGCCAGGTGCCGAGCACCGTGAGTGTGCAGACACGCGAGCAACTGGACCGGCAGAACGTCAATAACATCCAGGAACTGGTGCGCTATGAGCCAGGCGTGTCGGTCGGTGGCACCGGCCAGCGCAGCGGCCTGAACGGTTACAACATCCGTGGCATCGACGGAGAGCGCGTGCTGACCCAGATCGACGGTGTGTCGATCCCTGACAGCTTCTTCTACGGCCCCTACGCCCAGACCCAGCGCAACTACGTCGACCCCGAGATCGTCAAGCGCGTGGAAATCCTCCGCGGCCCGGCCTCGGTGCTGTACGGCAGCAATGCCATCGGCGGTGCGGTGAGCTACTTCACCCTGGACCCGGACGACATCATCAAGCCCGGCAAGGATGTCGGCGCGCGCCTGAAGACCGGCTACAGCTCGGCCGACGACAGCTGGCTGACCTCCGCCACCGTGGCCGGCCGCCAGGGCGACTTCGACGGCCTTTTGCACGTCAGCCAGCGCAACGGCCACGAAACCGAATCCTACGGCGAGCATGGCGGCAGCGGCCTGTCGCGCACCGAAGCCAACCCGGAAGACGTGCGCACCACCAACGTGCTGGCCAAGCTTGGCTGGAACTACGCCGACGACGCGCGCCTGGGCTTCACCTATGAACGCTACAAGGATGACCGTGACCAGAACATCCTAAGCGCCGTGGGCGGTCCGTTCATTCCAGGCTTAGGTGCCATGAACTCCTACCGCATGCGCCAGGGCAACGACACCGTCACCCGCGAGCGCTTCGGCATCAACCACGAGTTCGGCCTCGACAGCCTGGTCGCCGACCACGTGAAATGGAGCCTGAACTACCAGATCGCCAAGACCGACCAGCGCACCGATGAGCTGTATGTCGCGTCGGGGCGGCAGGTGCTGCGCGACCGCCAGACCACCTACAAGGACCGCCAATGGGTGTTCGATGCCCAGCTGGACAAAGCCTTCAGCATCGGCCAGACCGATCACCTGCTGACCTACGGCACCACCATAAAGCATGAAGAAGTGACCGGCTCACGCAGCGGCTCCGGCACCTGTGTGGCCATTGGCGGTAGCTGCACCGCCATCGGCCAGGACAGCTCGCGCGACGGCCAGGCCCTGGTCAGCGATTTCCCGGACCCGACCATCAACACCTACAGCCTGTTCGTGCAGGATGAGATCCGCTGGAACAACTGGACCTTCATGCCCGGTGCCCGCTACGACTACACGCGCATGGAGCCCAAGTTCACCGACGCGTTCCTACGTGGCATTCAGGGCTCGGGCGCTGCGCCAGGCGCCCTCGACGACTCGGACAAGAAGTGGCACCGCGTGTCGCCCAAGTTCGGCCTGACCTACGCTTTCAACGACAACTACACCTGGTACGGCCAGTACGCCGAAGGCTTCCGCACGCCGACAGCCAAGTCGATGTACGGCCGCTTCGAGAACCCGACACTGGGCTACAGCGTGCAGGGCAACCCCGGGCTTGAGCCGGAGAAGAGCAAGAGCTACGAGACCGGCCTGCGCGGCAACTTCGATGCCGGTAACTTCAGCGCTGCGGTCTTCTACAACAAGTACCGCGACTTCATCGACGAAGACGCCGTGCAGTCGGCCAACCTGGAAACCACCTTCCAGGCCAACAACATCAAGCACGCCACCATCAAGGGTGCCGAGGTCAAGGGCCGCCTCAACCTCGACCACTTCGGTGCGCCAGAGGGCCTCTACACCCAAGGCTCGATCGCATACGCCAACGGCCGTAACGATGACAACGGCCAGCCGCTGAACAGCGTCAACCCACTGACCGGCGTGTTCGGCCTAGGTTACGAGCAACCGAACTACGGCGGCCTGCTGAGCTGGACCGTTGTCAAGCGCAAGACCCGCGTCGACGACACCACGTTCTTCGCCCCGGACGGCCAGAGCTCGCAGTTCCGTACCCCTGGCTACGGCGTGCTGGACCTGAGCGGTTTCTACAAGGTGACCGACGACGTAACGGTCAACGCTGGGCTGTACAACCTGGCCGACAAGAAATACTGGCAGTGGGATTCGGTGCGCGGCTACGACGGCCAGGGTGAGGCGGGCGTGACCCAGCCGGCCAACCTTGACCGCCTGACCATGCCAGGGCGCAACTTCGCCATCAATGTGGTGTGGGATATCTGACTGAGCTGATCGTTACTGGCCCTATCACCGGCAAGCCTCCACGGCTACGCCACTGAACCTGAGGCAGTGGGTACCCAGTGGGAGCCGGCTTGCCGGCGATAGGGCCGGAACCGACAACACAAAAACCAGTTTTTTTACTCTCCCCACCCCCCTGTTTCGTCTTGTCACTAGACGCCCCAAATTCCCAAGGACACCCCATGACCGACCGCCCAGCCCTGCGCTCGCAACGCCTCAACCAGGTCACCCACGCCCCGCACACCGAGCTCGACGCCCTGGTCAAATCCCACGCACCGTTCGACAGCCGCGAGAGTTTCGCCCGTTTCGTCGTCGCCCAGTACCTGTTCCAGTCCGAACTGCAGGCCCTGTACAACGACCCGAAACTGATCGCCATCGTGCCTGACCTGGCCCAGCGCTGCCGCGCCGATCAAGCCCGCCTGGACCTCGCCGACCTCGATACCGAAGTACCGGCCGCAGTACCCGGCGCCTTGCACGACCCAAGCCTGGCAGAAGCGTTGGGCTGGATCTTCGTCTCCGAAGGCTCCAAACTGGGCGCCGCGTTTCTGATCAAGCGGGCCGTGGCCCTGGAGCTGTCCGACAGCTTTGGCGCCCGCCACCTGGGCGAACCGGCCGGTGGCCGCGCCGAGGGCTGGAAGCAGTTCACCCGAACCCTCGATGGCCTGGCGCTGTCTGCCGAAGAAGACGCTGCTGCCGAGCGCGGCGCAGTGGCCGCCTTCGAGCGCTTCACCGAACTGCTCAAGCATGCCTACGCCGCCGACAGCGCGCTGGCCTGATACGCTTAACCCGGCCACCCTTCCGGTGGCCGGACCGTTTTGTGCAGTGAGACCATGACCCGACCTGCCCGCTCGAAACTGTCGCGCCTGCTGTATGGCATCCTGGCTTACGTAAGCTTGGGTATCGGCCTGGTCGCCATCGTCATTCCTGGCCTGCCGACCACCGAGTTCATCCTCCTGGCTGCCTGGGCAGCGACACGCAGCTCGCCGCGCCTGTCGGCATGGCTGGAGAACCACCGGCTGTTCGGGCCTATCCTGTTCAACTGGCGCAATGGCAAGGTGATCCAGCGCCGGGCAAAGGTCAGTGCAACCCTCAGCATGCTGGTGTGCGCAGGCCTGATGCTGGCCTTCTTTGACCATCGCTGGCCGGTATTTCTGGCCATCACCGGCATGGCCCTGGGCAACCTGTGGATCTGGTCACGGCCAGAGCAGGCATGCCCGCCTGCGTCACAGGCTCAGTAGCCCTGAATACAGCGCATAAGCTGCCAGAGCAGCGCCAATCAGCACCGCCGCGAAGATCAACTTCTCCCACGTGGTGAACAGCACCTGGCCTTGTTCACGCTTGGCCCGGGCGAACAGGATTACCCCAGGCGCATACAGCAATGCCGACAGCAGCAGGTACTTGAGCCCACCGGCATACAACAGCCACAGCGCATACACCAGCGCCACCAACGCCACCAACAGGTCCTTGCGGCGCAGCCCCTCTTGCCCGGCATAACTCTCCCCGCGCAGCGCCAAGAGCACCGCGTAGGCGGCCGACCACAGGTACGGCACCAGGATCATCGACGACGCCAGGTAGATCAGGCTGGTGTAGGTACCCGCCGAAACCAAGGTGATCAGCAAGAACCCCTGGATCATGCAGTTGGTCAGCCACAGGGCATTGGCCGGCACATGGTTGGCATTTTCCTTGGCCAAAAAGCGCGGCATGGTCTTGTCCCGTGCCGTGGCGAAGAGAATTTCGGCGCACAGCAGTGCCCACGAGAGCAAAGCGCCGAGCAGCGAAACCGCCAGGCCGATGCTGATCAGCAACGCGCCCCAGGGCCCGACGATGTGCTCAAGCACCGATGCCAGTGAGGGGTTCTGCAAACCGGCCAGTTCCGGCTGGGTCATCACCCCCAGCGACAGCACGTTGACCAGCACCAGCAGCGCCAGTACGCCGAGAAAACCGATCACCGTGGCCTTGCCCACATCCGTGCGGCGCAGCGCCCGCCCCGAATAGACGCTGGCGCCTTCGATGCCGATGAACACGAATACGGTGACCAGCATCATGTTGCGCACCTGGTCCAGCACATTACCGAACTGCGGGTTGCTCACGCCCCAGATATCCCGGGTAAAGATGTCGGCGCGGAAGGCGAAGGCGGCGATGACGATGAAGATCAGCAGCGGCACCACCTTGGCCACGGTGGTTACCTGGTTGATGAACGCCGCTTCCTTGATGCCACGCAGCACCAGAAAGTGCACCGACCACAACAGCAATGAGGCACAGCCGATGGCAATGGGCGTATTGCCCTCACCGAACACCGGGAAATAAAAGCCCAGTGTACTGAACAGCAGCACGAAGTAGCCGACGTTGCCCAGCCAGGCGCTGATCCAGTAGCCCCAGGCCGAGGAAAAGCCCATGTAATCGCCAAAACCTGCCTTGGCATAGGCATACACCCCTGAATCCAGCTCAGGCTTGCGGTTGGCCAAAGTCTGGAACACGAAGGCCAGCGCCAGCATGCCCACTGCGGTGATACCCCAGCCAATCAGTACGGCCCCGACATCCGCGCGCGCCGCCATGTTCTGCGGCAACGAGAAGATGCCGCCGCCAATCATCGAACCGACCACCAGTGCGATCAACGCGCCGAGGCGCAGTTTCTGTCCTGGTTCGCTCATGCGATTCCTCGTCTTTTGTGCGTGCTGTCACATCGCTGAAACAGCTTTATCTGCATATAGATACGGCTACTTATAATAGACAAAGGGCGGTCTCAGTGACCAAGTGCAACACCCGAGGTAAGGTGCTGCATGACTACTCACTACA
>NZ_MOMO01000119.1:0-3255 GCF_009933855.1 Pseudomonas sp. SG-MS2
AGGGCTCCGGCGGGCCGGCGCCGGCACAGCCCGCGCCGAAGCGCTCGAAATGGTGGTTCGGCTCAATCGCCGGAGTGTTCGGCGCCGCGTTGGGCATGGCAGCTACCGCCCTGCCCTGGCGCGCTGAAATCGCCCCGGTGACACCACCTGCTGCTGGCAGCTGGTCGGCCTCGATGCTCGAGCGCGGGCGCCAAGTGGCTGCTGCCGGCGACTGTGCTGTCTGCCATACGGTACAAGGCGGCAAGGTCAATGTCGGTGGCCTGGCGATGGAGACTCCGTTCGGTACGCTCTACAGCACCAATATCACTCCCGATCCGGATACCGGTATCGGCCGGTGGTCGTTCGCCGCCTTCGAGCGGGCCATGCGCGAGGGCATCAGCCGCGACGGCCGGCACCTGTACCCGGCCTTCCCCTACACCTCATTTCGCAACATCACTGACGCCGACATGCAGGCCCTGTACGCCTACCTGATGTCGCAAACGCCTGTATACCAGGCGCCCTCGGCCAATCAGATGCGCTTCCCGTTCAACCAGCGCCCCCTGATGGCCGGCTGGAACGCGCTGTTTCTCAAGCGCGGCGAATACCAGCCCGACCCGCAGCGCAGCGAGCAATGGAACCGCGGCGCCTACCTGGTCGACGGGCTCGGCCACTGCGCGGCGTGCCACTCGCCACGCAACCTGATGGGCGCGGAGAAAAGCGGCAACAGCTACCTAGCCGGCGGCATGGTCGATGGCTGGGAAGCGCCTGCACTCAATGCCCTGGGCAAGTCATCGACCCCCTGGAGCGAGAATGAGCTGTTCACCTACCTGAGCACCGGTTTTTCCGACAAGCATGGCGTGGCTGCCGGCCCCATGGGGCCGGTTGTCAGCGAACTGGCAACTTTGCCGCAAAGCGATGTACGCGCTATTGCCCATTACCTGGCCTCACTGGACGGCACACCGCAGGCGGTCGCAGCCAAGGCGCCAGCGCAAGTCGACACCCAGGTGTCCCTGAGCAATGGCGAGCGGGTGTTCAAGGGCGCGTGCATGGCCTGCCACAGCGACGGGCTGGGGCCGAAGCTGTTCGGGGTCAGCCCGTCCATGGCTGTGAACAGCAATGTTCACAGCGACCTGCCGGACAACCTGCTGCGCGTGATACTGCACGGCATACCGGCGCCGGCGACACGTGAGCTGGGCTACATGCCAGGGTTCAAGGACAGTTTGTCGAACCGCCAGGTGGCGGACCTTGCCGCTTACCTGCGCCAGCGCTTCGCGGCCCAAAAGCCGGCCTGGGAGGGGCTGGTGGCCAAGAGCGCCCAGGTGCGCGCCAACCCCGGCAGCCATTGACCCGTGCGCTTGCCCGTCAGCAGCGCAGCCCGCGCAAGGCCAGGTCGCTGATGAACGCCAGCCAGTCGGACTTGGCCTGTTTATCGGCCAGGTCCACGGCAAGAAACGAACTGAGCGTGTAGCGGTTGGAGTTATAGAAATAGCAGAGCGAGGCAATCATCAGGTAGGTGTGCCTGATGTCGATATCCGTGCGGAACACGCCCTTGGCCTGGCCCGCCTCGACGATCGGCCGCAGTACGCCGACCGCCTCGCCGGACAGCCCCTTCAGGTTTTGCGACTGCCTGACGTGCTTGCCCTGATGGAGGTTCTCTGTGGCCAGAAGGGTGACGAATTCGGGATGGCGCACGTAGTAGTCCCAGATGAACGCCACCAGCTCGCGCAGTGCCGCCTCGGGGTCGGAAAGGTCCAGTCGCAGCTTGGCTTCAGCTTGGTTGAAGCTTGCGTAGATGTGCTCCAGCACGCTGATGAACAGCTTTTCCTTGTTGCCGAAGTAGTAGTAGATCATCCGGTCATTGGAGTTTGCCAGCGAGGAGATCTGCTCGATGCGCCCGCCAGTGAAGCCTTCCTTGCTGAAGACCTTCACCGCCGCCTGAAGAATGTTGTGCCTGGTGCGGTCTGCCTGCTGGGCGCGAACACCGGTTTTGCGAGTTTGCATGTGGAACCACTGTGGGGCTGGCCAGATGCCTAACACTGCCACAGACGTTGGGCCTTTGCGCGGCTTTTTCAGGTGCAGCGCCAACCATCGACAGCACTGCGCCCGGACGCATCATCACGATGCCGGCTGCTCGCCTACGTGCCGCGTGCGCCCGCCGCCGTTTGGCGCACGGTGCAGGCGCCCTCGTGAAAACAGGCTAAGCTCGGGTTTCCGAGGCCACACCAGTGCCCGGCAAAGCATCGCAGGTCCATCGTCGCTCGGGCGATCCACACCGACGGGCCGTTAACGGCTCAAAGAGGGTGCAGCAATGGCGACAATCGAGACAACAGCGCTCGCTCAGGGGCTGCAGCAGGTGGAAAACAGCTGGCAGGCTTATCTTGCCTCGCAAAAGCACGCACAGGGGCTGACCGGCGAGCAGCTCAGCACAGCGCTCAAGGCCTGTAGCCGCGATTACATCAGGTTCCAGAACCAGAGCCAGCAGTTCTACGCTGAAGTACGCAAGCGCGTGGGGGATGCTGAAAAGCTGGAACTTGACCGGGTGCTTTACCCTCACCACTTCACCGACAAGCACTGAGACACCTGCAGACCAGTGGCTTGCTCGAGCAGGCAGGCGCTGATGCACCGGTGTGAACCCATCGGGTATACAGAGGCCCAGGGCGCCTGACCCTGGGCCGGGGCCATCACGGCTTGATTTTTTGCCAAGGCTGATAGCTGTACCGTTCAGCCTCAGAAGCCCTGGACGGGTCCGGCCGACCCGAACCTCTTTCGCCTTCCGTGCGCGCCTTCTCATCCCTATGGTCATCAGAAGCCTGTGCTTTGGAGCGCTCGTCCTGCTCACTGTCCTCGTCGTCTTCCCCGGTTGGCCAGTCTGCGTCCTCATGGGGTTTGGCACCTGGGGCATCGATATCCGTGAAGCGCTTGCCAGTGGTCATACGCACCTCTCAACGCCCAGAAGTCCTGGGCTGTTTCGAGTGTGCGCCTTCCCGTCCGGCAACAGGGTTATATCGGACCGACTGCGCGGCTCTGCCCTGCCCGCCGGGTACTGCCCTGCCCAGCTATGAACTGTGTTCACACCCGGTGTGACGCCTGGCCGGCTAATCCCACACGCCTTTGCCGCTTAAGGTGACCCTGCAAGGCCGTTGCGCAGACGGCCCACGACAACAACAAGCGAGCAACCGAGGTGCAAGCCGATGCGTGGCGATCAAGGCAATACAAACAACAAGCTGGGGACGGGCTTGAAAGGCAGGCAGGTCACGATGATCTCGATCGGCGGGG
>NZ_MOMO01000120.1:0-556 GCF_009933855.1 Pseudomonas sp. SG-MS2
GGACTACGCCACCAGCGCAACGGGTACGGATCGGGAATTCACCGACGCCGCGTTCCTGGCCAATGGCCAGATCGTCTTGGCCCAGGCCTCAAGCATCACCCAGCTCACGCCCAAGTCCTTGAGCACCTTGGACCCGGCCACGGGCGTTTTTACTCTTAGCGCGCAGACCTATCAGAGCGCAGTGCTGAGTGTGAGTAATGACCACCAGAAGGTATTGGTGGGGCCGACGAATCTTTTCGAAGCCCCGCTCGCCGTCCAGGCTTCCAGTATCGGTCAGACCGCCCAGGTCGGTGGTGTGACGGGCACCAATATGGGGGTCCAAGCGATTTCCAGCGCTAACGGACTGATCGCCCAATGGACGACCTTGCACAAGTTTACTGCCTACGACTCGTCGCTGAATGTGGTCGCCGACTTGGGTAAACTGCATCCCGAGATCGCAAGCGTCTATGGCATGGACTTCAGCGGCGACGGCCAGCATCTTTTCGTCGTTGATCAGGTGACCGACCGAGTTTTCGAGCTTTCGACCTCGACCTGGGATGTCGAGCATGTGTTCCGG
>NZ_MOMO01000121.1:0-22527 GCF_009933855.1 Pseudomonas sp. SG-MS2
AGCCTGCTCAGCCTGGGCCTGGCCCTGCACAGCCCCCACGGTTTGGCTCAAGACAGTGTCACCCTCGCCCCGGTAGAGGTTTCCGACACCTACGGCAACGACGGCTATCAGGTAACTGAAGCCGCGGCAGGCGGGTTTCAGGCAGCCCCCCTGCTCGATACCCCGGCATCAGTCAGTGTTTTCAACCAGCAACTGATCGAAGACCGCCAGGTACGCAAGCTCAGCGAAGTGCTGCAAAGCGATGCCTCGGTCGGCGAAAGCTACGCCCCGATCGGCTATTACGAAAACTTCAACGTGCGCGGCTTCGAACTCAATGCCGCCAGCAGCTACCGCATCAATGGCCAGACCATCGCCGGCGAGCAGAACGTGGCGCTGGAGAACAAGCAGCAAGTCGAACTGCTCAAGGGCCTGTCGGGCCTGCACAGTGGCGTGTCGGCGCCTGGCGGGCTGATCAATTACGTGACCAAGCGCGCCGAGGATGTGCGCAGCGTAACGGTATCGACCAACGAACAAGGCGAGCGCTACCTGGCCACCGACCTGGGCGGCTGGTTTGGCAGTGAACGGCAGTTCGGCCTGCGCGCCAACCTTGCCCACGAAGATATCCGCTCATATGTCGACCATGCCGATGGCAAGCGCGACTTTGCCTCGCTGGCGTTCGACTGGCAGATCAACCCCGATGCCACCTTGCAGCTCGATGCCGAGTACCAGCACCGCGAACAGCGCTCGGTACCGGGCTATCAACTGCTTGGCGGCAGCGAAGTACCGCACGGCATCGACCCGGATGACCGCCTGGCCTACCAGCACTGGGCCAAGCCGGTACAGACCGATTCACTGAACCTGGGCGGGCGTTTCCAGTACCGCTTCAACGATACCTGGAGCGGCACCCTCAGCGCCTCGCGCAGCAAAGTGGTGATCGATGACTACAGCTCGTTCGCCTGGGGCAGCGAAGCCGGCTGGCAGTCGCACTTCAGCCCGGAGGGCGACTACGACATCTACGACTTCCGCAGCCCTGACGACACCCGCCGCACCGATGAAGCGCAAGCGATGCTCGACGGCCACTTCGACGCGCTCGGCGTGAGCCATGAGCTGACGGTGGGTGCCAGCGCACAACGCCGCACGCTGGATCAGCGCCCCTACTACAACCAACTGGTCGGCAGCGGCAACATCTACACCGGCGCACCCGCCGTGGCGCCCTCGGACCTGCCGGTCGGTGCCAGCGAGCGGCGCCTGGACAGCCGCCAGTACGGCCTGTTCGTCAACGACCGCATCACCTTCAGCGAGCAGTGGCAGGCCGTGCTCGGCGCCCGCGAAGTACGCCTGGACGAAAAGACCTGGGACGAAACCGGCCTGGCCGGGCGCCATACCCGGCAATACCAGTTGCTGCCCAATGCCGCGCTGATCTACAAGCCGCGCCAGGACACCACCGTGTATGCCAGCTACTCCAAGGGCCTGTCCGCAGGGGGTACCGCGCCCTGGTACGCCAGCAACGCGGCAGAAATCCTCGCCCCTACCCTGTCGCATCAGCTTGAGCTGGGCATCAAACGCGACTGGCAGGGCATGAGTTTCAGCGCCGCGCTGTTCCAGATCCGCCAGGCCTATCAATACGCCCGCCCTGAAGGCGACGCCACCTTCACCTACGTGCAGCAGGGCCAGCAGAAGAACATCGGCCTGGAACTGGGCGCCAGCGGCTGGGTGACCTCGAACCTGCAAATCCAGGCCAGCGCCGCAGCGATTCGCGCGCGCGTGAAGAACAGCGGTACCGATGCCTACGAAGACCATCAGGCGATCAACGTGCCGCGCCTGCGCGCAGCCCTGCAAGCCGACTACAGCCTGCCGGTGCCGGGCCTGGCCCTGCTGGGCGGGGCACGTTACAGCGCCAGCAAGTATGCGAGCCAGGCGGGGAATGTACAGGTGGGCGGCTATACCGTGTTTGACGTGGGTAGCCGCTATCGCACGCGTATCGGCGGCTATGACACGGTGCTGCGCCTGACCGTGGATAACGTGTTCGACAAACGCTACTGGCGGGATGTGGGGGATTACCTGGGGGACAACTACCTGTTCCAGGGCGCGCCGCGGACGGCACGGGTGTCGGCTTCGGTGAGTTTCTAGGGTAGCTTGGTATCACTGGGGTAGATGTGGGTAGGGGCGGACATGCCCCTACGCCCCCACGCAGGACTAAAAACCCCAATAAACAAAAAGCCCCCAAACCTTTCAGCTTGGGGGCTCTTCGTAGAATGTGGCGGTGAAGAAGGGATTTGAACCCTTGATACGATTTCTCGTATACACACTTTCCAGGCGTGCTCCTTCGACCACTCGGACACTTCACCGTTTTCTCTTCAAGCCATTCAGCCTGTCGAGGCGCGCTAATTTAGTAGAAGACCTTTTCTTTGGCAAGCATTTTTTTCAGTTTTTTCATGCATTTAAGCCAAACCATCAAAAACCCGAGCCTGCCAAGGCAAAGCCGCCAATCTCGCCAGCGCTTTTACCGCACCCGGCCGCCCTGCCCTGATTGCGCAAGGCATGAGGGCCAGTCGCTGACTGGCTGGTCAGCCTTGCTGCTTTACCTGGCCCGCGGCGCTGGGTAACGTCATCGCCACGCCACCTAAAGGACTCTGTCATGAGCGAGCTGATTACCTACCACGCCGAAGACGGCATCGCCACCCTGACCCTGAACAACGGCAAGGTCAACGCCATCTCGCCGGATGTCATCACTGCCTTCAACGCCGCCCTGGACCGCGCCAAGGAAGACCGCGCCGTGGTCATCATCACCGGCCAGCCGGGCATCCTGTCCGGCGGCTATGACCTTAAAGTGATGACCGCAGGCCCCAAGGAAGCCATCAGCCTGGTCACCGCCGGCTCCACCCTGGCCCGGCGCCTGCTCTCTCACCCGTTCCCGGTGATTGTCGCCTGCCCCGGCAACGCCGTGGCCAAGGGCGCCTTCCTGTTGTTGTCCGCCGACTACCGCATCGGCGTCGAGGGGCCTTACAAGATCTGCCTGAACGAAGTGCAGATCGGCATGACCATGCACCACGCCGGCATCGAACTGGCCCGCGACCGCCTGAGCCGCGCAGCATTCCAGCGTTCGGTGAACAATGCCGAAATCTTCGACCCCCATGGCGCGATGCAAGCGGGCTTCCTCGACAAGGTGGTGCCGGCCGAGCAGCTGCTCGACACCGCGCTGGCCGCTGCGCGTGAATTGAAGAAGCTGAACATGCTGGCGCACAAGAACACCAAGCTGAAGGTGCGCAAGGGCCTGCTCGATGCCCTGGATGAGGCAATCGCGCTGGACCAGAACCCGATCGGTTGACCCTGCAGGCCCTCTGGCCGGTACGCCGCCCGGAGGGCCAGCAGGGCGAACCCAAGGTTTGCCCAACCCAGTGCACAGCCGTACACTGCACCGCGACTGTCTGGTGTGAGTCGTACCATGCTTTACTGCCTTCGCATGCTCCTGCTGGCGCTGCACTTCCTGCTGGTCGGGGTTTTAGGCCTGCTGATCGGCCTGCTGCGCCCCTTCAACCGCGACAACAGCCGCATCTTCGCCCGCCTTTACAGCCTGCCGGCCACCTGGCTGCTGCGCATCAAGGTCAAGGCCGAAGTCGGCCCGCTGTGGGACCAGCCACCCGGCTGCGTGATCATCGCCAACCACCAGTCCAACTTCGACCTGTTCATCCTCGGCCACGTGGTGCCCCGGCGCACGGTCGCCATCGGCAAGAAAAGCCTCGGCTGGATCCCGCTGTTCGGGCAGTTGTTCTGGCTGGGCGGCAATGTACTGGTGGACCGCAAGAACGCTTACCAGGCGCGCAAGGCCATGCAGGTGACCACGCGCATCCTGCGTGACGACACCTCGATCTGGATTTTCCCGGAAGGCACGCGCAACCCCGCAGACCAGTTGCTGGCGTTCAAGAAAGGCGCCTTCCACATGGCCCTCGAGGCGGGCGTACCGATCGTGCCGGTGTGCGTCAGCCGCTATGCGCGGCGCCTGGGCCTGAACAGCTGGCGACGCCGCACAGTGATCGTGCGCTCACTGCCGCCGATCGCTACTGAAGGGCTGACCCAGCAGGACATCCCGGCCTTGATCGAGCAGTGCCGCGGGCAGATGCAGCAGTGCATCGACCACATGGAAGGCGAGCTGGCCAAACGCTAGGTTGCCCTCAAGGCCCATACAGCCCAAGCTGTTACCCGTGTGCAACCGGACAAGTGGATAACCATGGGTCGAGTCGTGGCATCGGCGGTGTACAGCGCCGGCAGAAAAGTCACCAACATCAGCATCGACGAGGGCAGCGAGTGGGCGCGCAAGCCCGGGCATTTCGTCTGGATCGGCCTGGAAGAGCCCAATGCCGAAGAACTGGCCAACCTGCAGTGCCAGTTCAACCTGCACGAACTGGCCATTGAAGACGCCCTGGAGAAACACAGCCGGCCCAAGCTCGAAACCTTCGGCGACGCGCTGTTCATCGTCACCTATTCACCGGTGCGCCATGAGGGCAAGCTGGAGTTCATCGAAACCCACATCTTCGCCGGCAACGGCTACATCATCACCTGCCGCAATGGCCACTCCAAATCCTATGCCCTGGTGCGCCAACGCTGCGAGGCGCGCCCCTTGCTGTTGGAGCACGGCGAAGATTTCGTGCTTTACGCACTGCTGGACTTCGTCACCGAAAACTACCAACCGGTCAGCGAAGCCATCCATGGCGAGATCGAAGAGCTGGAGCAAAGCGTGCTTACCGGCTCGTTGCTCGAAGACGACATTCGCCGCCTGCACAGCCTGCGCCGCGACATACTGCGCCTGCGCCGCTATGTGGCACCGATGGTGGAGATAAGCGAGGAACTGCAGCGCCTGAGTTTCCCGTTCATCGACAAGAACATGCGCCCCTACTTTCGCGACGTGCAGATCCACGTGACGCGGCAGATGGAAGACTTGGTCGGGATCCGCGACATCGCCAGCCAGACCATCGAGATCGGCATGCTGCTGGAGTCACGGCGGCAAAGCATCGTGCAGCGCAAGTTCGCAGCGTGGGCGGCGATTCTGGCCTTCCCCACGGCGATTGCCGGGATCTACGGGATGAACTTCCAGAACATGCCGGAGCTTGGCTGGCACTACGGGTATTTCGGGGTGCTGGGGGTGATCGGGCTGGGATGCACCGGGCTGTTCGCCAGCTTCAAGCGCTCTGGCTGGCTTTAGCGTGTCGGGGCTGCTGTTGCAGCCCCTATGGCTCAGGCAGCGCTGTCGCTGGCCTTGGCTGGCTGCTGGATGAAGCGCATCATCCACTCACCGACCAGGTCGCCATGGTGTTCAGTGGCCAGGCTCGCCACCGCCTTGTGGTAAACCTCATCCCCCAGGTATTCCTGGCGTGCATCGAGCAAGGCCCGCGAGTAGTCGTGGACAAACTCCGGATGCCCCTGGAAGCACAGCACCTGATCGCGAATGTGATACGCCGCATTCGGGCAGAAATCGCTCGAGGCGATCACCGTGGCACCTTCAGGCAGCTCGGTCACCTGGTCCTGGTGGCTGATCAGCAGGGTCAGCTCGGAAACCTCAGGGTCCATCCACGGCGCATGCGCCGCCAGCGAGTAGCGATGGATGCCCACGCCCCACCCCTTGTCGGCCCGCTCGGCCTTGCCACCCAGGGTCAACGCCAGCAACTGGTGGCCGAAGCACACACCCAGCAGCTTTTCGCCGCGCTCGTACAGCTTGAGCAGGTATGCCTTGAGGGTCTGGATCCATGGATCGGTACCGAACGAGTCCGCCTTGCTGCCTGTCACAAGGTAGGCATCGAAACGTTCATCGTCGGCGGGGTAGTCGCCGTTCATCACGTTGTACACACGAAATTCGGCGGCGATCGGCTGCCGCGAGAAGAGCTGCTCGAACATCCTGCCGTAGCCCTGGTACTGCGCGGTCAACTCCGGTCGCAGGACATCGGTCTCAAGGATGCAGATGCGTAACGACATAGGGATAGTCCTGAACGACGTGGGTGGGAATCAGCTGTAGAGACTGCCGTGAAAGGCACGTACAAGCAAGTAGGCTGCACTGACGAACGGTCACATTTTGTCGGGTAGGCGCTGGGTGTTGCGCCACTGTCTAGCCAGAGCGTGCCAGATGGCTGGCTTTTTGCCTCATATCATCAAGCAACCGATTATCAGCTTTAATAGAACAAAGGGTTCTTAAACATGGATGACGTTCACCCTACTGTTGGTTGTATATCGATACAAAGAGGTAAGTGGTAGGGCGTGCAGGCACGCTGCGGTGATCGACCCGAAGTGCGACAGGGAAGCCAACGGGTATTCAGGAATAACAACAAGAAGGCGGTCCGCCATGTTCAGACAATCGAAACTTCGCCAAGCCGGGCTCATTTTATTCGCCACGACGTTGCTGTTGATCTTGCCGAACCTGACACGTTTGTTCGGATGACGAAGGCAGTGGCCTCAAGGGGCAACGCACAGGTAACCTGCCGGCCATGACGGTCGGAGAATGCTCATGCGCCTAGGTTTTGCCCTGCTAGCCCTTCTTCTGAGCCTGCCCCTTTCGGCGGCCCAACTGCACCTGGAACTCGACGGCTCGTCGCGCACTCTGGACAGCGCCGATTTGCTGCGCATGCCGCAAGCACGCGAAATAAACATCGAACAGGACGTGTCCTATAAACGGCCCATGCGTTACCGCGCGGTGCCGCTGGCCACGCTGTTGCAAGGCATAAAGGCAGATGACCACCTGCAGGCCGTGGCGCTGGACGGTTTCGCCGCCGAAATGCCGGCCGCGCCGTTGCTGCAGGAGGGCCCGGCACGTGCCTGGCTGGCCATCGAGGACCCCGCCGCACCGTGGCCGGCACTGGGCAACGGCAAGCCGAGCGCCGGGCCGTTCTACCTGGTGTGGACCGCCCCACAGGCAAGCGGCATCCGCCCCGAGCAGTGGCCGTTCCAGATTGCCACGATCCGCCGCCTGGCGGCGGTGGAGCAACGCTTCCCGGCCCTGCTCCCTGACCCGAAGCTGCCGGCCGAAGGCCCGGTGCGCCAGGGCTTTGCCCTGTTCCAGCAAAACTGCCTGGCCTGTCATCGGCTCAACGGTGCGGGGGATGCCCAGTTCGGCCCGGACCTGAACATGCCGCACAACCCGACCGAGTATTTCCAGCCGGGGTTCCTGCGCCAGTACATTCGTGACCCGCAAAGCCTGAGGCAGTGGCCACAGGCGCGCATGCCGGGGTTTGCCGAAAGTGTTTTGAGTGAAGAAGAACTAGATGCCTTGCTGGCTTACCTGGGGCATATGGCCAAGCGTAGGCCTTGAAGGCCAATCGCCGGCTGGCCGGCGATTGGATCGGGCTGCAAGGCAACCCCAGGGGGGTTCAGGCTGTCGGCCGTTCCTGCTTGACGCCCCACCCCTCTACCTCGCCGCCATAGGGTGACACGACCTGCTCGAAGGCCTCTTCGAAGTCCCCGATACCACCATAGGTGGCATACATGATCTTGCTCAGTTCCAGGTGCCACACACCATCATCCCGTTCTCGCACCTGAGCATTGAGAGACTCACCGCGAAACTGCCCGGCCGCGCGTCGCGCGCCGGCTTCATCTGGAAATACCGCGTAGAACTCGATGGGGTGGATACGGGTGAAGTCGAAACCGCCAGCTTTCATCTGACGCAGGACATTGCTGCTGATATCGTCGTTCTGGCTGCTCATGAATCGTCCTCCTGAATAAAGCAATGGATAGACTTTCCGTGCACTACGCACCTGCCGGCATTGCCGTGCAGTTCGAGCTGATGCAAGACGCGAATTGACAGGTGCAGCCCCGCAGAACAGGCCAACACCTCCCACTAGCGTAGTGCCTTGCGCGGCACCACGCCAACCGTGCGGGTCAGGAAGATTCCTGGATACGGGTGATGACTACGCCGTTCTGCTCCTTGAGCCAACGTGCCGTGGGGGATAGGGCACGGTCCTGGAAGTCGTTGAGGTCCAGCTCATCCATGACCGGGAAAAGATGCGAACGAATGGCCTTGGCCGCCTCTTCCTCGCTGGGGCACAGTTCACCGTGCATCAGCAGCGTGGTTGGCTCGCCTTTCTGGTCGGCAAAGATGACTTCCCACTCTTTCATTGAATAGCCCTCTCAAGCAGAGAACACCGGGGGTGATGCCTGTTAATGCTTGACCGTGGGCCGGGCGATTTGTTCAGTCAGTTGCAGCCACTGGTGACCGCAGGCCGGCGCCATCTTGTGGGAGCCGGCTTGCCGGCGATGGGCCGCAAAGCGGCCCTGTTTGCCAGTTACTTCGGTGTACCGTGCACCACACCGGCCGTGTTGTCGAGCAGGCTCTTGGTCGCGGTCTGAATATACGCTTCAAGCTGCTTGAGCATTTGCGGCTGGTCGGGGCTTTCGATCAGCTCGGCCTTGAACTCGCTGCCCAGCTGGTAGCGGTACAGGCGCGGGGTCATGTCCTTGGACTCGATGAGGATGCGGTCACCCTGCACCAGGCCAACGATCTGCTCGCTGCCCGACGGCTTGATCATACCGATGCCCTGGTCGCCCTCAGGCAGGTTGAGCAGGTCGCGGCCCCAGCACTGGTGCCGTGCCTGGCCACCCAGGCGGCCCATGATGGTCGGCACGATGTCGACCTGGGTGCCCACGGTGTGGTTGAGCGCACCGAACTTCTCCTGGATGCCCGGCGCGATCAGCAGCAGCGGCACGTTGAAGCGGCCCAGGTCCAGTTCGGTGATCTGCTGGTGGTTGCCAAAACCATGGTCGCCAACGATGACGAACAGGGTGTCCTTGAAGTACGGCTCCTTGCGCGCCTTCTCGAAGAACTGGCCCAGCGCCCAGTCGGAGTAGCGCATGGCGGTCAGGTGCTCGTCCAGGCGGCCCTGGCCTGTGACCTTCTCGACCGGCAGGTCCTTGGGCAAGGCATACGGGGTGTGGTTGGACAGCGTCTGCAGCAGCGCGTAGATCGGCTTCTTGCCATCGTGCTTGGCCAGCTCCTCGTTGCCACGGTCGAACATGTCCTGGTCGGACACGCCCCAGGTCGGGTCGGAGAACACCGGGTCGACGAAGTCGTTGCGGCCGATGAAGGTGGTCATGCCCTGGTTGCCGAAGAAACCGGACTGGTTGTCCCAGGCGAAATCACCGTTGTAGACGTACACGTCGTCGTAGTCACGGGCGCTCAGCAGCGCCGGCAAGCCCGACAGCTTGTGGCCGCCTTCCGGGGTCTGCATCAGGTATTCGAAGCCCGGCAGGTTCGGGAAGCAGGCCATGGTAGCGAACATGCCCTGGTGGGTATGGGTGCCGTTGGAGAAGAAGCGGTCGAACAACAGCCCCTCCTTGGCCAGCTTGTCGAAGTACGGGGTGATGTTGTTCGGGCTGCCCAGGGCGCCTACCGAATGGCCGGCGAAGCTCTCCATGAGGATCACCACGACGTTCTTGACCGGCAAGGTACCTTCGGCCGGCGGCACGAAGTCACGGCGCACGGCGGCCTCATCGGCATCGACCAGCGTGTCGTAAGGGGTCAGGAGATGTTCACGCACGGTCTGCGTGGCCAGGTTCTGCTCCAGCACCGGCTTCCAGATGTTGGCACGGTCCTCGCCGAAACGGCTCTTGGCAGCGTCGATCAGCGTCAGGGTACCGTTGAGGCCCAACTGGTTGACGAAGTTGGAATCAGTGGTGAAGGCATCGCCCCAGCGCATGGGCGGGCCCTGGCGCAGGGTGCCACGGGCGGCAACCACAGCCACCAGCAGGATCACCATGAACACGGCCAGGCGGTGGTACCACGGCGCAACACTGCGCTGCACGGTAACGCCACTGCCACCCACACCACGGGTCAGGCGGTCGATGCCCTTGAACAGCAGGCTCAGCAGCCAGGTGCCGAACAGCCAGGCCAGCAGGTAGCGGACCACCGGGAAGCCGTACCAGAGCATGCTCATCACGGTCTTCGGGTCTTCCTTGATGTACTGGAAGACCAGGCCGTTGAGGCGCTGGTGGAACTCGCGGTAGAAGTCCAGCTCCATCAGGCCGAGGAACATCACCACGCTAGCGGTGATGGTCAGCCAGAAGCGGAACAGGCCACGCCGGGCCATGGCCCATGGGCTCAGCGTTGCCAGCAGCAACGGGATGCTCAGGTACACCACCACGCGCAGGTCGAAGCGCAAACCGTTGAACAAGCCTTCGGCAACGGTGGAATAAGGGGTGTCGCCGATCATGTCACTGTTGTAGACCAGCAGCGCCAGGCGCACCAGGCTGAGCATCAGCATGATCACCAGGGCACTGAGCAGCGTATAGGCCAAGTGCGATTTCAAGGTCGGCGAGAAGGCTCGCGCGCCCTGTTGCTTCAAGGCATCCGTGTTAGCCATGAATGGGAAGGTCCTAGGATTGCGTGTTTGCGGGATGGCGCCGGCGCTAGACCAACGCAGCATTGTGCGGGTGCGGATTCTGTTTAAACCAATGTGAAAATTTTGTCACGGGGCTGTTGCTGGTTTTGTCTGCGCCAGCAAAATGCCCCTATCCAAGCCGCACATTGCCCCTGGGACCGGCAATGGCCCAGATCACCAGGCCGATCACCGGCAGCAAGGCGATCAGCAGTATCCACAGCACCTTGACCCCCACCTCCCGGCCGCTCTTGATCACATTGAGGATTGCCCAGATATCCAGCGCCAGAATGATCAGGCCAACCAGCCCGTTGAACGTCGAACCCATGGCACCCCCCCGTTGACAGTCAGTGTGGCTGAGCATAATCAGCTATCAGGTCGATAGAAGGGAATCCTTGGCCTGCCCTGCTGGTCACTGGGTAGACTGCAAGCATTCACAGATCCGAGGTTCGCATGCCCCCAGCCCAAACTCAAACCCCCGCCTCGCCCTCGTTGTTGAGTGCCTGGCGCCAGCAGGCAGCCAATACCCCGTGGCTCAGCGCGGGGCTGGGCGTGAGCCTGCTGGCGGTCATCGTGCTGCTGGCGGCGAGTTTCTGGAACGCCGTCAACGGCGAGCATGCCGACAGCCTGCACCTGGCGCTGCTCGGTGGCCTGTCCGGCTTCGGCGCCACGGCCCTGGGCGCGGTACTGGCCGTGGTGCTGCGCGATGTCAGCGCACGCAGCCAGGACGTGATGCTCGGTTTTGCGGCCGGCATGATGCTGGCTGCCAGCTCGTTTTCGTTGATATTGCCGGGCCTTGAAGCTGCCCGCGAAATTACCGGCAACGGCCCGGCCGCCGCCTTTACCGTGGTGCTGGGCATGGGCCTGGGTGTGCTGCTGATGCTCGGGCTCGACCGCTTCACCCCGCACGAACACGAAAGCACAGGCCCCTGCGGCCCCGATGCCGAGCGCATCAGCCGGGTGTGGCTGTTCGTGCTGGCGATCACCCTGCACAACCTGCCCGAGGGCATGGCCATTGGCGTGAGCTTTGCCAATGGCGACATGAATGTCGGCCTGCCGCTGACCAGCGCCATCGCCATTCAGGACATACCCGAAGGCCTGGCCGTAGCGCTGGCCTTGCGCGCAACCGGGTTGTCCAACTTCAAGGCCGCACTGGTGGCGATTGGCTCGGGCCTGATGGAGCCCTTGGGCGCGGTGATCGGGTTGGGCATCTCCACCGGCTTTGCCCTCGCCTACCCCATCAGCATGGGGCTGGCGGCGGGGGCGATGCTGTTCGTGGTGTCCCACGAGGTGATACCCGAAACCCACCGCAATGGGCACCAGACCGCGGCGACGCTGGGGGTGATGGGCGGGTTTGCGGTGATGATGTTTCTGGATACTGCGCTGGGTTGAAACGACTTACCGACGCCGCTGTTGTAGGAGCGGCCTCGTGTCGCGAAGGGGCTGCGCAGCAGACCCAGCAATTTGTGTTGCGCTGCTGAATCTTGGGGCCGCTTTGCGGCCCATTCGCGACACAAGGCCGCTCCTACAGGCGATTCAGCTGTGAACGGCCACCTTGAGCGCCTCTAAGGCTGGCTCTACCTTGATACCCAGTTCAGCACCCAGCTCCAGCACACGCGCCAGGTCGTTTTTGCCAACCATCACCACTTGCAACTCATCATCGAGCAACTGGCTGAAGTTGAGCAGCACATAACCACCGGCCTCTTTGTTCAGCGCGGCCATCTGCACCTGGATGCGGTTGAGCGCCGTCAACGGCTCGGTACGCGCCAGCTGCTTGGGCTTGAGGGTGAACGGCACGCTCTTGTCGAACGAATCGCTGATGTGCTGGAACAACTCCTGATAGCTGTCGGCCTGGAACACCACGGTGTCCGGCAGGCTGCCAAGCACCACCCACTCGCCCAGCGGGATCGGGAAGCTGTCGTCGTAGTTGATGTCCGGGTTGGCGGCGAGGAAGGCGGCGGGGTCGGCGTAGGCCTGTGCGGCCTCGTCGGCGATGCGCTCGATGTCTTCATCGCGCATGCAGCCGGCGCCGATGAGGCTGATGAATTCGAGCAACTGGTTTTTCATGAAGGGGGCCTGCGACGGGTGAAAAGTCGCCAAGGATAGCCGCAAATGCCCCCAGGCAGTTAGCCGGCCAGCGCCTGCAGGCGCGCTGCGGTATCGGCTGCGCCCATGGTGTGCGCCGCCATCAGCGCGGTGGCGCCGCGCGCATCCTGGTGTGCCGGGTCGGCGCCTTGGGCCAGCAGGTAGTCGAGAATCTCTACACGGTTGAACATCGCCGCCAGCATCAGTGCAGTACGCCCGTCCTGCGCAGCAGCGTCGACCGGCACGCCGTTTTCCAGCAACAGCCGGATCATCGCCAGGTCACCCTTGAACGCCGCACCGGCGATCGGCAGTTGGCCGTTGTCGTTGGCAATCAGCGGGTCGGCACCCTGGCTCAGCAATACGCGGACCGCATCATGGTGGCCGTGGTAGCTGGCCAGCATCAGCAGCGTGTCGCCTTTGTGGTTGCGCAGATTGGCTGGCAAGCCACTGGCCAAAAGACGCTCGAGCATCGTGGCATCCCCCTGGCGGGCACACTCGAAGACCTGCTCGGCAAATGCCGCGGTCTCATCATCGGTCATGGCGGCGGGTGCTTGTTGTTCAGACATCTGGAACCTCCTGGCAGAAAAGATTGCCCAAGTGTTTGTCAGGCAAGCCCGGCAGGTCAAAGGTTCAGAATCTATAGCGCCGATAGCCACCGGCCGGCTCGTGCAAAATGCACTGTGCAAAATGCACGACCATGCAGCCTGCACGGCACCACCCTCCCCGAAGCAACCTCAAGGCCTTGAAATTAAAGGGTTTTTATCAGAATCGAGTTTTGGCACGTTCACTGCACCTATCAACTCACGTCTGCCCACCAAATCAGTCAGGAGTTGATATGGACCTCATTCAGGAAAAGTTCGTCTCGGTGTTCTCGGCCTACCAGGTCACCACCCAGCCTCGCCCCGATGGCGGCATCCTGCTGACGCTGCGTGCCACCGATGGCAGGGTTACCCGCCGTGTGCTGACCTATGGGCAACTGCACAGCGCCGAACAGCTGTCCTGGGCGATCAGCGCCATTCGCCGCGACCTGGCCGAGCAAGCCAGTGAACTGCCGGTGATCTCGATGCTGCAGAGCCAGCAACGCTTCGCGCTGCCGACCTACCGTTGAGTTTTGTCTGCACCGGCCCTTTCGCGGGTAAACCTGCGCCCACAGGTACTGCATTGCCCTTAGGGATGGCGGGGTACCTGCAGGCACAGGCTTTGCCCGCGAGGGGCCGGAGCGGACACTAGAACTCGTCGATCCCAGCGTACGCACGCGCCGTATCATCCCCGGTAAAGCGCGGCTGCATACCCTGCTCATTGGCATAGAGTCGCAGCGCCAGGCAGAAAGGGTTGTCCCCCAGCTCCACCCAGCGCCGGCACCCTGCCGGGATCACCAGCTGGTCGCCTTTTTCACACACCAGCGCATACACATAGTCACCCAGGCGAAGCCCGACCTGGGCGCGACCTGTGACCACGGCAAACACTTCATCAACGTCATGCACATGCTCATCACGCAGGTCGACCTGTGCCGGGTCGGCACCGTCGCGGTTGAGCACACTGAATGCTGCGCAGCCTTGGGCAGTCATCAACCGGTCAAGGTGTTCGCGGCAGGCGCTCATGACCTCATCCTGGCTGCTGCCTGGCCGTATGCGCAGCGCCAGCGCAGCGTGGTGAAAACGCACGCCCTGCTCTGCCAGCGTTGCGGCGATGTCGTCGTGGTGGGTCAGTACCTTGTTCGGCAAGGCCGGGCTGGACGGGTGGAATACACAGAGGATGCTCATCAGCGGCAGGTCCTGGTCGATTTCAAACGAGTGGCAATGATAACGGCTGCCGCGAGCGCTGCGGCGCTGGCCATACCAAAGGTGAAGGTGGGGCCCAGCAGCTTCCAGCTGTAGCCCGAATACAACGCCCCCAGCGCACCGCCGGTGCCCGACAGCGCCGCATACAATGCCTGGCCCTGGCCTTGCTGACGGGCGCCGAAACTGGCCTGGACGAACGCGATGGAGGCAGCATGGAAGCAGCCGAACGTGGCGGCGTGCAGCACCTGGGCGAAGATCAGCACGGCCGGCTCGCCCGCCAGGTTGCCCAGCAGCAGCCAGCGCAGGGCGGCCAACAGGAAGCTGGCCAGCAGCACCTGCTGCACGCTGAAGCGCGTGAAGATGCGGCTCATGGCCATGAAGATCAGCACTTCGGCCACCACCCCCAGCGCCCACAGCAGGCCGATGGCGCCGCGGCTGTAGCCCAGGTGCTCCAGGTGCAACGTGAGGAAGGTGTAGTAAGGCCCGTGGCTGAGCTGCATCAAGGCCACGCACAGGTAGAAGGCAACCACCCCAGGCGCCCGCAACTGGCGCAGGAAGCCGCCCGCGTCGCGCCGCTCGCCCTGCTCCACCGGCTGGGCATTGGGCACCCACAGGCTGGCCGCGACGATGCCCGCCATGATGGTCACCAGGGCGACCGGGTAGATATCCAGGCTCAGCCATTCGAACAACCGCCCAAGGCCGACCACGGTGAGGATGAAACCGATCGAGCCCCACAGCCGCACCTGGCTGTAGCGCGCCGTCTGCCCGTGCAGGTGGGCCAGGGTGATGACCTCGAACTGCGGCAGTACCGCGTGCCAGAAGAACGCGTGCAGGGCCATTACCAGCGCCAGCCAGGCGTAGCTCTTGCCGAAGAAGATCAGCGAAAAGGTGGCCAGGGTACACAGCGCGCCTAGGCGCACGATCAGCAGCCGCTGGCCGCTGCGGTCACCCAGCCAGCCCCACAGGTTGGGGGCGATGCAGCGCATCAGCATGGGGATGGCCACCAGCTCGCCAATACGCGCCGGGGGGAAGCCGAGGTGGTCGAAGTAAAGGGCCAGGAACGGGGCTGTCGAACCCAGCAGAGCGAAGTAGAAAAGGTAGAAGCTGGACAGTCGCCAGTAGGGGATCGGATTCATCAGGGCTCAGCCAGAATGGGGTATTGCCTGTACCGGCCCTATCGCCGGCAAGCCGGCTCCTACACTGCACCTGTGGAGCCGGTTCAAGCCGGCGCCCATGCTGCCCGTGTGGGAGCCGGCTTGCCGGCGATAGGGCCGGTACTGACGAATCAGAGCTGGCCCAGAACCGGCGTTGCGACCTTCACCTCGGCATTCTGCGCCCGGTGACGCAACAGGTGATCCATCAGCACGATAGCCATCATCGCTTCGGCGATCGGCGTGGCGCGAATGCCAACGCACGGGTCATGACGGCCCTTGGTGATGACGTCGACCGGGTTGCCGTCCACGTCGATGGAGCGGCCCGGCACGGTGATGCTGGAGGTCGGCTTGAGCGCCAGGTGGGCGACGATCGGCTGGCCAGAGCTGATACCGCCCAGGATCCCGCCCGCGTTATTGCTGAGGAAGCCTTCGGGGGTCAGCTCGTCGCGGTGCTCGGTACCGCGCTGGGCGATGCTGGCGAAGCCGGCACCGATTTCAACGCCCTTGACCGCGTTGATGCTCATCAGCGCATGGGCCAGCTCCGCGTCCAGGCGGTCGAAGATCGGCTCACCCAACCCTGGCATCACGCCCTCGGCCACCACGGTGATCTTCGCCCCGACCGAGTCCTGGTCGCGGCGCAGCTGGTCCATGTAGGCCTCAAGCTCCGGTACCTTGGCCGGGTCGGGGCTGAAGAAGGCGTTGTCCTGCACCGAATCCCAGGTCTTGAAGGGGATTTCGATCGGCCCCAGCTGGCTCATGTAGCCGCGCACCTGGATGCCCTGGGTGGCCAGGTACTTCTTGGCGATGGCGCCGGCCGCCACGCGCATGGCGGTTTCGCGGGCCGAGCTGCGGCCACCGCCGCGGTAGTCGCGGATGCCGTACTTGTGGTGGTAGGTGTAGTCGGCGTGGGCCGGGCGGAACAGGTCCTTGATCGCCGAGTAGTCCTTGGACTTCTGGTCGGTGTTGCGGATCAGCAGGCCGATCGAGCAGCCGGTGGTACGGCCTTCGAACACACCGGAGAGGATTTCCACCTCGTCCGGTTCCTGGCGCTGGGTGGTGTGCCGGCTGGTGCCGGGCTTGCGCCGGTCGAGGTCGTGTTGCAGGTCGGCGAGGGAGATTTCCAGGCCCGGAGGGCAGCCATCGACAATGGCGACCAACGCCGGGCCATGGCTTTCGCCAGCGGTGGTGACAGTGAACAGCTTGCCGTAGGTATTGCCGGACATGGACGCTCCGCGAGTCTGCCTGAAGTGAACGAGGGGAGCAGTATACGGAAAATTTCACAAGGAATGCTTGCCCGCTCCGGGGGGCTGCAGAACCTTCCCATGAACATTGGGTCAAACGCTCATCTCTCCATGTAGTACCGCCTGATGCCGCGCTTCGTCGCTTTCTTCCTCCTGCTGTGCACCGGCCTTGCCCAGGCAGCTTCACCCACCGTCCTGCAACGCCCTATCGACCTGGACACCGGCCAGGGTGTGCTGCATGGCAGCCTGCTGTTGCCGCAACAGGCCACCCCGCCCCCTGTGGTGTTGATCATCGCCGGCTCCGGCCCTACCGACCGCGATGGCAACAACCCGGCCTCGGGGCGTATCGACAACCTCAAACGCCTGGCGCTGCTGCTGGCCAATGAGCGCATCGCCAGCGTGCGCTACGACAAGCGCGGCGTGGCCGCCAGCCTGCCGGCCACACCCGATGAGCGCGACCTCAGTGTCGAGCGCTACGTCGCCGACGTGGTGGCCTGGAGCCGCAAGCTCAAGGCCGACCCGCGCTTCGGCCCGCTGATACTGGTCGGCCACAGCGAAGGTGCACTGATTGCCAGCCTGGCCGCCGAGCAGGCCGGCGCCAGCGCCGTCATCACCCTGGCCGGCAGCGGCCGGCCCATCGCCGATGTGCTGCGCGAACAACTGGCGCAACGCATGCCGCCCGCGCAACTGGCCCGCAGCAGCGCCCTGCTCGACCGCCTGCAGGCCGGGCAGACCAGCCTGGATGTCCCCGCCCCCCTGCGCCAGGTCTTCCGCCCCAGCGTGCAGCCCTACCTGATCTCACTGTTCCGGCAGGACCCGGCCAAGGCCTTCGCCCGCCTGCCGATGCCTGCGCTGATCATCCAGGGCCGCAACGACGTGCAGGTGGATGTGGCCGATGCCCAGCGCCTGAAGGCGGCCAAACCCGATGCCCAACTGGTACTGATCGACGGCATGAACCACATGCTGCGCATCAGCCCCAAGGCCATGAGCGAGCAGCGCGACAGCTACCTGAACCCTGAACTGCCGCTGGCCCGTGAGCTGGGTGAGCGGGTGGTGACGTTCATTCATCAGTTGCCCTCAGCCTGAGGAGATCGCCGCACAATGGCCTCAGGTCCTGGGCGATACGGCCGATAAGCTCGGTATTGGCTTGTATGTGAGAACGCCCTGATGACCGACGCCCCCGCCGCCGTAGAGCCGGCCGAAGAGCCGCAAGCCCCGGACAGCCCAGCGCTGCCCTGGGCTGACCTGGCAGTAGAACACTTTGAGTTGCTGCGCCTGGCGCCGCTGCCCACCGACCGCAACAGCGGCGCGCGGCCGCTGCGTTTCGTCGAGTTCGGCCATGCCGAGCGCCACGGCAAGGCGCACAGCCTGCTGCGCATGGAAATCCGCCTGCCCGGGCAGAAGGTGCGCAAAGAGCAGAACCAGCTGGATGTGCGGGTTGACCACCTTGAGCGGCGGGTGAGCATCGGCAGCGACAGCGGCCTGCAGCTGGAACCACTGAACCGCGGCCTGGGGCGTTTCATGCTGGCCCACGCCGTGCAGTGGCTGCAGCGCAAATGGTCGCACTACCACATCGAAGGCATGGCGCTGCCGAACAAGGATGCCCTGAACGAAGACTCGCGCCTGCGCCGCGACCGCTTCCTGAGCGCGACCGGCATCGAGGTGGAGTACGCCGACGGGCAGCACCTCAAAGGCCGCACGGTCGAAGCCACGGTGGGCCAGCTCAAGGGCGGCTGGAACAGTGAGAAGGTGCAGCGGGTGGCCATGCTCGAGGCGGCCGGGATGCTGCAGCAGGCCGAGCAGAACCTTCTGGAGAAGGAGGCGCAACTGCGCGAGCGCGATGAGCGGGTGGCCAAGTACCAGCGCGAGGACAGCGGGCTGCGCTTTACCATTACCTGCCTGGTGGCGTTTGCGGTGTTCCAGGCTGGGTTGTTGATCTGGATTGCCACCCGCTAGAGCAAGTGGGCGCATGCCATGGGTGCTACAGCGGCTTTGAGACCGTGCAACGCAAGGCATGCCCCACCCCATCAAGCCCCGATCAAACGCGGGCCTTGAACAGCTCCTGATGTTGCCGGCACTGCTCAGCCGTCAGCATGAACACCCCATGCCCACCGCGCTCGAAGTCCAGCCAGGCGAAGTCGACCTCCGGGTACAGCGCCTTGACATGCACCTGGCTATTGCCCACCTCGACAATCAGCAGGCCCTTCTCGGTCAGGTGCTCGGCCGCCTCGGCCAGCATGCGCCGCACCAGGTCCAGGCCATCGTTGCCGCAGGCCAGGCCCATCTCCGGCTCATGGTGATACTCGGCCGGCATGTCGCCGAAGTCCTCGGCATCGACATACGGCGGGTTGGACAGGATCAGGTCGAAGCGCTGCCCCGGCAGGCCCGCGAAACCGTCACCCTGTACCGTGAATACCCGCTCGTCCAGGCCATGGCGTTCGATGTTCTGGTTGGCCACTTCAAGCGCTTCGAAGGACAGGTCGGCCAATACCACCTCGGCCTCGGGGAACACCTCGGCCGCTACGATACCGATGCAACCGGAGCCCGTGCACAGGTCGAGAATGCGCGCAGGCTCGTTGGCCAGCCATGGCTCGAAGCGTTTTTCGATCAGCTCGCCGATCGGCGAACGCGGTACCAGCACACGCTCGTCAACGATGAACGACATGCCGCAGAACCACGCCTCACCCAGCAGGTAGGCAGTGGGTACACGGTCTTCGATACGGCGCTTGAGCAGGTGCTGCAGGCGTACACGCTCGTCGTCCTCGAGCTGGCAATCCAGGTAGCTGTCGGCGATTTCCCACGGCAGGTGCACGGCGCCCAGCACCAGCAGGCGGGCTTCATCCCAGGCATTGTCGGCACCGTGGCCGAAAAACAGCTCGTGCTCGTGGAAGCGGCTGACCGCCCAGCGGATGTGGTCGCGCAAGGTGCGCAGACGAGATGTGATCACGGGGTACTCCTATTCAGATCTGGACAAAAGTCTAACAGCCCGCACCGCACAAATGTTCCTGCGGATCGCCCAGCGGGTAGCCACAGGCCAGTAACTGCGCCGGTTTCGATGTCAACCATTCCCATTGGCGCCAAGGCAAGGGAGAATAGGTATACAAAAGCCCTTCCAAGGAGCCCTTGATGTCCGTTCCAACCACGATGTTCCGCCTCACTGGCCGCGATTACCCGCCGGCCAAGCTGAGCCAAGCCAGCCTGATCGTCATCGATGCGCAAAAAGAGTACCTGAGTGGTCCGCTCGCGCTGTCGGGCATGGACGAGGCCGTGGCCAACATCGCCAGGTTGCTCGACGCCGCCCGCAAGGCCGGCCGTCCGATCATCCACGTCCGCCACCTCGGTACCGTCGGCGGTCGCTTCGACCCGCAAGGCCCTGCCGGTGAATTCATCCCGGGGCTGGAGCCACACGACGGTGAAATAATCATCGAAAAACGCATGCCCAACGCGTTCAAGAACACCAAGCTGCACGAAACCCTGCAGGAGCTGGGGCACCTGGACCTGATCGTCTGCGGTTTCATGAGCCATTCCAGCGTCAGCACCACCGTGCGCCGGGCCAAGGACTATGGTTATCGTTGTACCCTGGTGCAAGACGCTTCGGCGACCCGCGACCTGGCCTTGAAAGACCGCGTGATTCCCGCTGCGCAGATTCACGAGTGCGAAATGGCCGTGATGGCCGACAACTTCGCCTGCGTCGCCCCCACCGCCAGCCTGATCTGAGCCTGGCGAGCTGACCACCGCCCGGCAGCCGGGCGGAACCCGGGGGCCGGTTGCCGGTCGAATTTCTGATGCCCACAGAGGAAATCGGAATGAAGCTCAAAGGCAGTTTCGACGCCAAGCGCCTGCGCCAGCGCGAGCCACGCAACTGGGGCGCCCGCCTGGCCGCAGGCCTGTCGGCGCTGCTGGCCACGTTCGGTGTGCTGCTGGCCATGGCCGGCGTCGCCGGGCTGCTCGGTAATTACCCGGCCTTTGCCGAGCTCAATGCAAACCGCCCGCTTTCGATTACCCTGAGCGTGGTCGGGCTGGTGCTCCTGTACCTGGGCGTGCGCTTCTGGCGGCGCAGCCGCATTCGCCTGCGCCGCGGTCGGGAGCTGAACATGTCGCCGCACCTGATGAAAAAGCACGACTGAAGGCTGTGCTGAAGCCCCTTGGCCCTGCCGGCGGCAGGGCCATTGCTGACGCCACAGGGTTGATCGCGTAAACTACGCCGCCCACGTGGAGGCACCATGCAAGACGACGATTTTTCCCTGTTCAGCGCCGAGGTGCGCGGCGTCAAGCCGATCAAGCACGACCGTGCCGAGGTCGGCAAACCCAAGGCTGACCGCAAGCAGCTGGCCGGCCTGCGCCAGGCGGCGACCGTGCGCAGTGACCAGCCGTTGGTGATCGACGGCCTGTCCGACCAGTTCGTCATCGACGTGGGTGCCGAAGACGAGTTGATGTGGCGCCGCGACGGCGTGCAGGAAACCCAGCTGCGCAAGCTCAAGCTCGGCCAGATCGCCTTCGAGGGCAGCCTCGACCTGCACGGCATGACTGTCGAGAAGGCCCGCGAAACCCTGTGGGCCTTCATTGCCGAGGCCACCAAGCTGGAAGTACGCTGCGTACGCGTGACCCACGGCAAGGCCGCACGCCTGGATGGCAAGCGGCCAATGATCAAGAGCCACGTCAACACCTGGCTGCGCCAGCACCCGCAGGTGCTCGGTTTCGCCTCCTGCCAGGCCCGCCACGGCGGTACCGGTGCCGTGTACGTAATGCTCAAACGAACCATGATGGAAGGCCGCGACGAGTAACGCCGCGCTTGCAGCGCAGGCTTTGCCGCCGTAACCTTCGTTTTTGCGATTTTTTCCCACAGGTAGATACATGTCCCTGGAACAGAACTACACCGAGATCCTCAGCCAGATCGGCGAGGACGTCTCCCGTGAGGGCCTGCTCGACACGCCCAAGCGGGCTGCAAAGGCCATGAAATACCTTTGCCGCGGTTACGAGCAGACGCTGGAAGAAGTGACCAACGGCGCGCTGTTCACCTCCGACAACAGCGAAATGGTGCTGGTCCGGGACATCGAGCTGTATTCGATGTGCGAACACCACATGCTGCCGTTCATCGGCAAGGCGCACGTGGCCTACCTGCCCAAGGGCAAGGTACTGGGCCTGTCCAAGGTCGCGCGGATCGTCGACATGTTCGCCCGCCGCCTGCAGATCCAGGAAAACCTCAGCCGCCAGATCGCCGAGGCCGTGCAACAGGTGACCGGCGCTGCGGGTGTGGCGGTGGTTATCGAAGCCAAGCACATGTGCATGATGATGCGCGGTGTGGAGAAGCAGAACTCGACCATGCTCACCTCGGTGATGCTCGGTGAATTCCGCGACAACCCGGCCACGCGCATGGAGTTCCTCGGCCTGATCAAATGATCGGCGCGTGACCCGAGCCGGCCCTGTGGGTCGGCTTTTTATTTTCAGGAGTTGCAGATGATCGTCAAAGCCTTGCGGGTCGGCCTCGGCCAGCTCATCGTGATCGGCGACCTGATCAGCCGCCCGGCCAAGCGCAAGCGCGATGCCGCGGCCCAGGCGCATGTCGAGCAGCAGGCCAAGGGCCTTGCGCTGTACCAGTTCCATGCGTGCCCGTTCTGCGTGAAAACCCGCCGCACCCTGCACCGCCTCAACGTGCCAGTGGCATTGCGCGACGCCAAGAACGACCCGGAGCACCGCCAGGCGCTGCTCGAAGGTGGCGGCCGGGTGAAAGTGCCGTGCTTGCGCATCGAAGAGCAAGGCAACGTGACCTGGATGTATGAGTCCAAGGCAATCATTGCCTACCTGGACAAACGCTTCGCGAGTATCTGAGGCGGTTTTTTGTAGGAGCGGCCTTGTGTCGCGAAGGGCTGCGCAGCGGCCCCAGGATATCAGCGGCGCCACCGATATCCTGGGGCTGCTGCGCAGCCCTTTCGCG
>NZ_MOMO01000122.1:0-3839 GCF_009933855.1 Pseudomonas sp. SG-MS2
CCAGCAGTACGTCGTTGCGCTCGCCACGACTGCCATCCTGATTGACCAGGTACTTGGGCACGATGAACAGCGAGATGCCTTTGACGCCGGGTGGCGCGTCCGGCAGCTTGGCCAGGACCATATGCACGATGTTTTCCGACAGTTCGTGGTCCCCGCCGGAGATGAAGATCTTGTTGCCCTTGATCCGGTAGCTGCCGTCTGCGCAGGGTTCGGCGCGTGTTCGGATGTCGGCCAGGGACGAACCTGCGTGCGGCTCGGTCAGCGCCATGGTGCCGAAGAACCGGCCTTCGATCATTGGCTGCAGGAACAGGCGTTTTTGCTCGTCGCTGCCGAAGCTTTCGATCAGGTTGGCCGCGCCCATGGTCAGGAAGGGGTAGGCCGTGGTGCCGGCGTTGGCGGCCTGGAAGTGGGCGAAGCAGGCCTGCGAGACCAGGCTGGGCAGTTGCATGCCGCCTGCGTCGAAGTCGCGGTTGGCGTTAAGGAAGCCCGCCTCGAGGAAGGCATCGACTGCGGGCTTTACCTCGGGGATCAACTCGGCGCGGCCGTCCACGTAGCGCGGCTCGTTTTCATCGGCCTTGCGGTTATGGGGCGCGAAGAACTTTTCGGCGACGGTGCGGGCGGTGGTCAGCGCCGCGTCGAAGGTTTCGCGGCTGTGCTCGGCGAAGCGCGGGCGCTGGGTCAGGGCTTGTGCATCGAGGACTTCGTAGAGTTCGAAGGCGAGGTTGCGGGGGCTGAGCAGAGTCTCGGGCATGGGAGGCGATCCTTGAGCTGGCTTGGGGCGAGTCTAGGACCGCAAAGAGGTGCGGGACAGTTTTATAGGTTTGGGTGATATGGGTTTAGAAGGTGGTGCAGCTGGCAGGTGATCCCACAGGGACCGCGCAGTTCTCGGGGTCTGCGCTGTCCCTGTAGGAGCTGGCTTGCCGGCGATGGGCCGCAAGGCGGCCCCAGATCGCTTAACCGACTGGCATTGAGCCTAGGCTCTATAGCCCTCAGCCAATGGTCATAAGGCTGGCGTTACCGCCGGCAGCGGCAGTGTTCACACTCACCGCCCGCTCGATCACCAGCCGCTCCAGCGCAATCTGGTGATCGCCGCTGGACAACCCGTGCACGCCGACGATCGCTCCGGCGCGCTTGGCCACCTGTTGGCACACACCACGCAGCTGGTCGGAGTCGCCGTGATGGATCACCGCGTCGAACGCCACCTCATCCTTGTTCCAGTCCGCCACCAGCTTGACCTTGGCCTGCAGCTCTTTTGGCAGGCGACCGCGCAGGGCTTTGCCCGGCTCGCCATCCACCCATACCGCCGAACTACCCACTGCCAGGACGGCAGCGAATTGCGCCAGCAGGTCGGCTTCGTTGTCCGCCAGGCACAGCACGTGCTCGCGCGGCAGGATGGTGTAGCTGTTGCGCTCGCCGGTCGGGCCTGGCAGCAGGCGGGCGATGCCGCTCTGCGACTGGCTGGCGAACTGGCTGCAAAGCGCGGCCAGGTCAGCTTGCTGGTTGCTCTCGGCCCAGGCCTTGAGGCTGTGCAGCGGCTTGATCAGCTGATCGTGCAGGGTACGGTCCGGTTTGCCTTCGCCATCCTGTTGCTGGAAGTGACGGCCAATGGCGTCTGCCGGGCGGGTCGACAGCAGGCGGTACAGGTACAGCGGGCCACCCGCTTTCGGGCCGGTACCGGACAGGCCTTCACCACCGAACGGCTGCACGCCCACCACCGCACCAACGATGTTGCGGTTGACGTACATGTTGCCGGCGTTGGCGTTCTCCACCACCTTGGCGATGGTCTCGTCGATGCGGGTGTGCACGCCGAGGGTCAGGCCGTAGCCGGAGTTGTTGATCTGCTCGATCAACTGGTCGAGGTTGCGGCGGTTGTAACGCACCACGTGCAGTACCGGGCCGAAGATCTCGCGCTTGAGCTCATCGAAGCTCTCCAGCTCGATCAGCGTTGGCATCACGAAGGTGCCACGCTTGGTTTCAGCAGCATCGGCGATGGCGACCTGATAAACAGGGCGGCCTTTTTCGCGCATGCCCTGGATGTGCTTCTCGATACCGGCCTTGGCTTCGGCATCGATCACCGGGCCAATGTCCACGGCCAGGCGGTCCGGGTTGCCCAGGCGGCTTTCGGCCATGGCGCCTTTGAGCATCTCGATCACGCGGTCAGCCGAGTCTTCCTGCAGGCACAGTACGCGCAGGGCCGAGCAGCGCTGGCCGGCACTGTCGAAGGCCGAGGACACCACGTCGATCACCACCTGCTCGGTCAGCGCCGAGGAATCGACGATCATCGCGTTCTGGCCACCGGTTTCGGCGATCAGCGGGATCGGACGGCCCTGGTTGTCCAGGCGCCCGGCGACGTTGCGCTGCAGCAGGCGCGCCACTTCGGTGGACCCGGTGAACATCACGCCCTTGACGCGTTCGTCGCCGACCAGGCCGGCACCAACGGTTTCGCCGCGCCCTGGCAGCAGTTGCAGCACGCCTTCCGGAATACCGGCTTCGAGCAGCAGGCGCACAGCCTGGGCTGCGATCAGCGGGGTCTGTTCGGCCGGTTTGGCCAGTACCGGGTTGCCGGCAGCCAAGGCTGCGGCCACCTGGCCGGTGAAGATGGCCAGCGGGAAGTTCCACGGGCTGATGCACACCACCGGGCCCAGTGGGCGGTGGGCGTCATTGCTGAAATCGTTGCGCGCCTGCACGGCGTAGTAGCGCAGGAAGTCAACGGCCTCGCGCACCTCGGCGATGGCGTTGGCGAAGGTCTTGCCGGCCTCGCGGATGAGCAGGCCCATCAGCGGCTGGATCTCGGCTTCCATCAGGTCAGCGGTGCGCTCCAGAATCGCTGCGCGCTCGGCGGGTGGAGTGGCCTGCCAGATGGGGGCGGCATTGAGCGCGCACTGGATGGCGTTGTCGACGTCGGCAACGGTGGCTTCCTGCACGTGGCCGACCACGTCGCGATGATCTGCAGGGTTCAGTACCGCTGTGGCAGCGCCTTCGCTGGCGGCGCAGGCGAGCAATGGGGTGGCTTTCCAGTCATTGTGGGCCGTGGCCAGCATGGCGCAGGACAGCGACGCCAGGCGGTGTTCGTTGGCCATGTCGATACCGGCCGAGTTGGCCCGCTCACTGCCATACAGGTCACGCGGCAACGGGATGCGCGGGTGCGGCAGGCCGATGCTGCCTTCCTGGGTGGCCATGCGCTCGATACTGGCGACCGGGTCGGCGACCAGTTCCTGGATGGAGATCGAGTGGTCGGCGATACGGTTGACGAACGAGGTGTTCGCGCCGTTTTCCAGCAGGCGGCGCACCAGGTAGGCCAGCAAGGTTTCGTGGGTGCCGACCGGCGCGTAGACGCGGCACGGGCGGTTAAGCTTGCCTTCCGAGACCTTGCCTACAACCTGCTCGTACAGCGGTTCGCCCATGCCGTGCAGGCACTGGAACTCGTACTGCCCCGGGTAATAATTCTGACCGGCGATGTGGTAGATAGCCGACAGAGTGTGTGCGTTGTGAGTAGCAAATTGCGGATAGATGGCTTCCGGTACCGCCAGCAACTTGCGGGCGCAGGCGACGTAGGAAACGTCGGTGTACACCTTGCGGGTGTAGACCGGATAGCCTTCCAGGCCCTCGACCTGGGCGCGCTTGATTTCGCTGTCCCAGTAGGCGCCTTTCACCAGGCGGATCATCAGGCGGTGACGGCTGCGTTTGGCCAGGTCGATGACGTAGTCGATCACATACGGGCAGCGCTTCTGGTAGGCCTGGATGACGAAGCCGATCCCGTTCCAGCCGGCCAGCGAAGGCTCGAAGCACAGGCGCTCGAGCAGGTCGAGCGACAGCTCCAGGCGGTCGGCCTCTTCAGC
>NZ_MOMO01000123.1:0-51837 GCF_009933855.1 Pseudomonas sp. SG-MS2
TGGATAGAGTACTCGGCTACGAACCGAGCGGTCGGAGGTTCGAATCCTCCTGAGTCCGCCACATATCAAGAAGCCCGCTCAATTGAGCGGGCTTTTTGTTTTCCGCCGTTCACTGATTTATCAGTGATGCCCGCTAGACTGAAAATAAACCCGCCCGACACTTCTTTGCGCGCCGCATGTGTTTTTTCTTTGGCTCGTGCCGTCGCACACATGGCTTCGAGCGTTGTCATAGCTTTATCGCGCAAACGATTGTTCTGGCCAAAATTTTAAGCGATCTGACAGCTTAGGCAGTGTATGATTGCGCCCGTCAGCCCCGCCGGGGCTTGTGGAATACCACCATGGACTTACCCAGTAGTTACTTCTTAACAAGATTCTTACAGCCTGATCTGACCGATTGATTCCCCCGGCGTGCTCCGCTGCTGGGAGTGGAGTTCGCCTATGACTGAAGTAGAAGTAAAGAAAGCACAAGAGAGCCTGCAGGATCGCCTGGCCCAGGTGGTCGAACTGTTGCAGCGCCAACGCGTGGTTGAGGACCTGACCCACCGTCAGGAAGGTCATCACCACGACCTGGTGGAAAACCTCGTCCACCGTCAAAACCTTGTCGAGTTGCAGCGCAAGCTCGACGACCTGCACCCTGCAGATATCGCCTATATCCTCGAAGCATTGCCCCTGGAAGACCGCCTGACGGTCTGGCAGCTGGTGCGCTCGGATCGTGACGGCGACATCTTGCTTGAAGTTTCCGACTCGGTTCGTCAATCGCTGATCGCCGACATGGACGATCACGAGATCCTCGCTGCGGCCAAGGAAATGGACGCCGATGAGCTGGCGGACCTGGCGGCGGAGCTGCCGCGTGATGTCGTTCACGAGCTGATGGAAAGCCTCGATGCGCAGCAGCGCGAGCGTGTGCGCTCGGCGTTGAGCTACGACGAGGAGCAGGTCGGTGCGCTGATGGACTTCGAGATGGTGACCATCCGTGAAGATGTCAGCCTGGAAGTGGTTCTGCGTTACCTGCGCCGCCTTAAAGAGCTGCCCAACCACACTGACAAACTGTTCGTAGTCGACTACGACGGTATCCTCAAGGGTGTGTTGCCGATCAAGCGTCTGTTGGTCAACGATCCGGACAAGAAGGTCGCGGAGGTCATGGCGATTGATCCGGTCTCCTTCCACCCCGACGAAGATGCCTACGATGCGGCGCAGGCTTTCGAGCGTTATGACTTGGTTTCGGCGCCGGTGGTGGACAAGAGCGACCGCCTGATCGGCCGTTTGACCATCGATGAAATGGTCGACCTGATTCGTGAAGAGAGCGAGAGTGAAGTTCTCAACATGGCTGGCCTGCGCGAGGAGGAAGACATCTTCGCCTCGGTCTGGCGTTCATTGCGCAACCGTTGGGCTTGGCTGGCGATCAACCTGATAACCGCGTTTCTGGCCTCGCGTGTGATCGGCCTGTTCGAGGGCTCGATCGAGAAGCTCGTGGCACTGGCGGCGCTGATGCCGATCGTGGCGGGTATTGGCGGCAACTCTGGCAACCAGACCATTACCATGATCGTTCGCGCCATGGCGTTGGACCAAGTGTCGCCGGGCAATACCAGCCGCCTTATGCGCAAGGAGCTGGCGGTGTCGCTGCTCAATGGCCTGATCTGGGGTGGAGTGATCGGTGCTGTGGCGTTCTGGCTGTATGACAGCTGGTCGTTGGGGTTGGTGATGACTGCGGCCATGACCTTGAACCTGCTGCTGGCCGCGCTCATGGGGGTGTTGATCCCGATGACGCTGACGCGCCTGGGGCGCGACCCTGCCATGGGGTCCAGCGTGATGATCACTGCCGTGACCGACAGTGGTGGGTTCTTCATCTTCCTGGGGTTGGCTACGCTGTTCCTGCTTTGATATTGGGAGGTGCACGCCAGAGTGATCAAGGCATGCGCCTGGCCGCACCACCAAGGCCTGTGCGCAGCCCAACAAAAAAGCCAGCTTACGCTGGCTTTTTTTGTTCTCGCCTACGCGCCTCAGGAGGCGTCGGCTGCCATTTCCACATCGTGAGCGATGAGGGCGACCAGCGCGTTCTGCTGTCGGTGGGACAGCTGACGGAAGCGTTGCAGCAACTCGCGCTCATGCAGGGACAACTCGGGGCTGTCCAGGCGCATGCTCAGCTCGTCGCCCAGCGCACCTTCCTGGATAAGGCTCTGCTCCAGGCGTGCGATGATCTCGGAGTTCATGCTGCGGTGATGGTTGCGCGCTACCTCGGCAATGCGCTCACGCATTCCGTCTGGCAGGCGGACGACGAACTTGTCAGCGGTGCGGCTCGAATAAATAGCCTGTTTCATTGGGCGCATATAAATTAACCGGTTTTTGGTTCAGGGGAAGCGGTTCACAAATTGGCCGCACGGGATGCAGGTACGACCGTGGCGACGACAAAATGTTCAACCGCCTGGAAAATTTGGTGCTCATCTTGCCTCAAGGTCGCCGTTTCCTTGGCGTCAATTCTGTGACAAATAGTGATCCCGATAAAGGCTTTTTGCCAGTACCAATTATCAGAAATGAGTACTGGTTGGAAAAGTTTTGCATTTCCAGGCTCGCCTTACCGTCAGCCCTTTGCCGTCAAAAACCCGTAAAACGCGGCAAAGGGTAGAGAAAACCCTTAAAATGCGCAGGTTTCCTTCCATAGAGCATAGTGGCTATGCAACATGACGCAAGCTCCCAAGATAAAGCCTCAGGCGTGCTGATATATCTGATGGGACCCTCTGGTTCGGGAAAAGATTCCCTGATCGAGGCCGCTCGCGCGCAACTGGCTGGCGCGGGTGTTGAAATTGCCCGGCGAGTCATCACACGTTCTGCAGAGGCCACAGGTGAGGCGGCGCAAAGCGTCACTCCAGAGCGCTTCGAAGCGATGCGTGCGGCAGGGGAATTTGCCATGCATTGGCAAGCCAACGGTCTGGAGTATGGGATACCCAAGCAAGTGGACGTTTGGCTCGCGCAAGGGCGGTCGGTGCTGGTCAACGGTTCCCGTAGCTATCTGCCCGAGGCGCGTAGGCGCTATCCCGGTCTGCTGGCAGTACGCCTGGAGGTTGACCCAGAGGTATTGCGTGCGCGCCTGATTGCCAGAGGCAGGGAGACACCGCAAGAGATCGATCAGCGCCTGGCGCGTAGTGCCAGGCTCCAGGGCTGTCCCGATCCCGGCGTGCATGCGCTGGACAACTCCGGGTCACTGGCCACGGCGGTCAGCGTATTGTTCGACCTGCTGCGTCAACAGGGGGTGTCCGTTTGACAAGCATCGGAAAAGCCCTACGTGCAAAAAGCCCGATAGATGCATGACAAACGGCTGCCCTCTGGTTAACATGCTCGCCGTTCAGCTGTGCAGCGTTCGCTGCCGGTTCTTGTGTCTCAGTAGCTCAATTGGATAGAGCATCCCCCTCCTAAGGGGAAGGTTGGCAGTTCGAACCTGCCCTGGGACGCCATATTTTCTCTCGCTCCATACGCCTACTTGCAGTTACCCGCCTTGCGGTAACCTGCACTCTGCGCTTCTGCTTCACTGCCAAATGCCACCTGATTTTTCTGAGCGACCTGGCTGTAACCGGGGCAACCGCTGGCCAAGTGGTACACGTGACTGTTGCGGTTGCCAATGATCGCACCGTCAGTCGACGCACTCGCCAGGGTCGGCTTGCCGATATCTCTCGCAGCCGTTTTCGGGGTTGCCGAAGCTACCACGTCCATAGCCCCGGCAGGCTTGTAGCCCAGCGTCCATTTCCGTTCGCCGGTGACGAATGGGTTCGAATGCCCCATGATCGCGGCGATTCGCTGATTGCGCTGCTTTTCCCACGCAGAAACCGGGTGCTGTTTATCCCAGGCCATAAGCACCTGCTGCTGTTGTCTCGACATGCTCAACTTGTACCGGTCGAACATGTAGAACGTGGTGCGCGCAACCAGGCCTTTGACTTCGTCACGCGGCTCGGCGGTTTTCTGCTGGAAGTCGACCTTGGTGGTGCACTGCCCGTACTGGGGCGCAACGCCTGAAACCATGCCGTAGTTGAAATTGCTGCGGTCACCGTTCACTTCACCCACGGACGGATAGAGGTTGAACAGGTCGGCTTCCATGGCGCGGAAGGTAGGGTCTTCATTGACGCAATGCTCGCGACCGCCGTTCTGCCAGCATTTGCGCTGGTGGCCAAAAGTCCAGGCCGGCACGATGTGCTCCCATTCGGTACGTTCGGCGCGGGTCTGTACCTTGCGGGTTTCGTAGCCGCAGGACTTGGCGTCGACCCGGCCACCGGACTTGCCGACCCAGGTCCATTTGCAGCCACAGTACAGTTCGCCCATTGGGCTGTTTGCCTGGTCGAGGAAGATTTTCTGCTTGGCGACAACCTTGGCTTCGGTAAACGTTGCGGGGGGATTGGCGAAGGCGGCAGGGATGACAGCGAGGGCGAGGGTAACGACGTACAGCAGTTTCTTCATGAGAAAGCATCATCGGATTTCGGGGGCAGAATTATACGGTGTGCTGACGTCAATTGAGGAAATGTCCTATCGCGTCGCCGTAGTGTGCCTATATCCAGGTCCCTCTGGCACTCAGGGTTCAGCTATCTAATCAAGGAGTTCTTGCGCCGTGCGCCCTGCGTGTCCTGGTCTCTGGAGCTTGCTGGTGGGCCGCAGGAGATAGCCAGGATCAAGTGTGGAGAAGGTATGTGATGGTGTGTGCCGTTAAAGGTAGTAAATGTCCGAATCTGCCCTGTGCTTACGCCTAGTACACTGCTTGGCTTTGAACTGTCACGCGCACCAAGCTGACGATAGTGCTTGTCAGTGATAGTCTATGCAGACTCCCGGATGCCGCACGCTGCAGCCACTCAGGACCTCCATCAGGACCTCCAGTTGTGATAAACCGACAATCGCAACGCACGCTTAAAGTTTCCTGCCGGCATGCCGATCACTGAAGCACTGGATACAGGCAATGCACCTGTATCGCCGTGGTTGGAGTTCCCGCCCTCAGCGGCTGGATGCGTCGCCTTGCGTCCGCTTCAATCCATGCACCGCTGCCAGTCGACGTAGTTCGTGGTGGGCATTGGTCTCAATGAGGTCCTGAAGGGGCAAGTATGAATTTTTATGTCAATCAGGTGAAGAACAAGCCGGACTACCGGGGCTCGCTGTTCAGGGGTGATATCTTCCTGGAAACCGGCCTTGGCAATGCACATGAGCTGTGTGCATTGGCCCGGCAGAGCATCACCGCCGCCTTTGATGGCGAAACTGACCACCAGTCGCTGCACAAAATGATGCCGGTGGAGACTTTCGTAGAGCGCGTCACGGCGCTCAAGCGGCAGTTTACCAATGGCCCGCAGGCCAAGGCGTTGATCCGCGATTTCATTCGCGAGATCGGGGCCGACCCCAAGGACTATATCTTCGACGTGCCTCGTGTGCGTGTAGTGCCCAACTACGAATACCTGCATGCAGGTGTGAGTTACGCATACAAGCCCCACCGCGATACCTGGTACGGCAGCGTGGAAAGCCAGGTGAATACCTGGATGCCGGTGTACAGCATCGAGCCCGAACAGACCATGATGATCAACCCGGCCTATTTCGAGCGGCCGGTGCGCAACAGTTCCGCCGATTGGAGCCTCAATGACTGGATCCATGTGCAACGGCACAAGGCTTCGCAGAACATTACCGAAGAAACCCGGGTACACCCGGTGCCGCTGGAAGACATCGATACCAGCGGCGAACTGCGTGTGGCTGCCAACAGTGGCGAAATGCTGATTTTCTCTGGTGCCCATCTACACGGCACCGTAGCCAACTTCACCGACAAGGTACGGTTCAGCGTGGACTTTCGCCTGATCCACCTGCAAGACCTGCTGCATAAGCGCGGTGCACCGAACGTCGACAACGGTTGTTCGGATGCAGAGGCCGGCTTCAAAGACTTTTTCAATGCCAGCGACTTTTCGCAATTCCAGGGAGTTAACCCATGACCAAGCGTCGTCTGACTGCTGCCGAGGTCGAGTACAACGAAAAGCGCGCCAGCGTGCTGAGCCGTGTCGATGCCCAATACGTGGCTGATGCGCCGTTCGTGTTTGCCAACCGTATCGCCGTGACCGCTGCGCTTTCGCGCATCGAACTGTTCAAGATGGTGCAGGACATTCCGGGCGCTATCGTCGAGTGCGGCGTATACAAAGGCAACTCGTTGATGCTGTACATGCAGCTATCGATGATTCTGGAACCCTATGCGATCAACCGTTCGATCATCGGTTTCGATACCTTCGGCGGCTTTGCCAGCATCGATGCCGAGCAGGATCCAGCCGATATCAACGAAAGCATGTTCTCCGACACCGACGAGACCCTGATTCAGGACATGATCGAGGCCAACGATCTGATTCGCCCGGTCAATCGGATCCCGCGCTGCGAGATCGTCAAGGGCGACATTCTGGAAACCGTGCCTGCCTTTGTGAAAACCCGCCCCGATCTGGTAGTGGCCATGCTGATCCTCGACACGGACCTGTATTCGTCCACCAAGGTGGCGCTGGAGACTTTCCTGCCTTACATGCCTAAAGGCGCGATCGTGGTGCTGGACGAAGTCGCCTACCGCAACTTCCCTGGCGAAACTGCCGCGCTGCGTGACGTGCTGGATCTGAACAAGATCGAACTCAAGCGCCTGCCGTTCGATTCGTCGGTGGGCTACTTCCGCGTTTGAACTGATCATCGGCATGTCTGCAGGCCAATGCAGCATCGCCGAATGAAAAAAGCCCGCAGCGCCGAGGGCGCCGCGGGCCAAATCGGCCGCAGCCGCTTCAGTGTCAGATGTGCAGGGCGTGGCCCAGCGCGCGCAATGCCGCTTCCTGCACCGCTTCGCCCAGGGTCGGATGAGCGTGGATAGTGCCCGCGATATCCTCCAGCCGCGCGCCCATTTCCAATGACTGGGCAAACGCTGTGGACAGCTCTGAAACCGCCACGCCAACCGCCTGCCAACCCAGGATCACGTGATTGTCACGCCGCGCCACCACGCGCACGAAGCCGGTTTTCGACTCCAGGCTCATGGCGCGGCCATTGGCGGCGAAGGGGAACTGCGCGACGATGCAGTCCAGGCCTTGCTGGCTGGCCTGTTCCGGGGTCTTGCCGACCACAACGACTTCCGGGTCTGTAAAACACACTGCTGCAATTGCGCAGGGTTCGAACCGTCGTGCCTTGCCGGCAATGATTTCCGCGACCATTTCACCTTGCGCCATTGCGCGGTGTGCCAGCATCGGTTCGCCGGCCACGTCACCGATGGCCCAGACGTTGCGCATGCTGGTCTGACAGCGTTCGTCGATGGCGATGGCCGCACCGTTCATTTTCAGTTCGAGGCTTTCCAGGTTGAAGCCGTGCGTGCGCGGGCGGCGGCCAACGGCCACCAGCACACGGTCGGCCTCCAGGCGCAGCTGTGCACCTTGAGCATCGCGGGCCAGCAAGCAACCACTGTCGTAACCTTCGACGCTGTGCCCAAGGTGCACAGCGATGCCCAGCTTCTTCAGCGATTCGGCCACCGGCGCGGTCAGCTCGCTGTCGTAGGTCGGCAAGATGCGCTCACGCGCCTCCACCACGCTCACCTGCGCGCCCAGCTTGCGGTAGGCGATGCCTAGCTCCAGGCCGATATAGCCGCCGCCAACCACCACCAGATGCTGGGGCAGTGTTTGGGGGGCCAGGGCTTCGGTCGAAGAGATGATCGGCCCGCCCAGCGGCAGCATGGGCAGTTCGACGCTGTTCGAGCCGGTGGCCAGCAGCAGGTGCTCGCACTGGATGCGCTGGCCATCGACGTCGACGTGCTTGCCGTCGAGGATCTTCGCCCAGCCATGGATGACCTTGACCCCGTGTTTTTTCAGGAGTGCGGCGACGCCAGTGGTCAGTCGGTCAACGATGCCGTCCTTCCAGGCCACGCTGCGGCCGATGTCCAGGCGTGGCGTGGAGACGCTGATGCCAAGTTCGGACGGCTCGGTGTAGCGGCATGTCTGATGGAACTGCTCGGCCACATGGATCAGTGCCTTGGACGGGATGCAGCCGATGTTCAGGCAGGTGCCGCCCAGCGCCTGGCCTTCCACCAGCACGGTGGGGATGCCCAGTTGCCCGGCGCGGATGGCGGCCACGTAGCCGCCAGGGCCGCCGCCGATGATCAGCAGGGTGGTGTCGATAGTCTGTTGCATGCTCACTCCACGAACAGGCAGGCGGGTTGTTCAAGCAGGCCACGTACAGCCTGGATGAACAGCGCGGCATCCATGCCATCGACCACACGGTGGTCGAACGAGCTGGACAGGTTCATCATCTTGCGAATAACGATCTGGCCATCGATCACCATCGGCCGCTCGACGATACGGTTGACCCCGACGATCGCCACTTCCGGTGTGTTGACCACCGGTGTGCTGACGATGCCACCCAGGGCGCCGAGGCTGGTCAGGGTGATGGTGGAGCCGGACAGTTCCTCGCGGCTGGCCTTGTTGTTGCGTGCGGCGCTCGCCAGCCGGGAAATCTCGCCGGCGTTGCCCCACAGGCTGCCCGCTTCGGCGTGGCGCAGCACCGGTACCATCAGCCCGTTGTCGCCCTGTGTGGCGACCCCCACATGCACCGCACCATGGCGGGTGATGACCTGGGCTTCGTCGTCGTAGGTCGCGTTGATCTGCGGGAAGTCGCGCAGTGCCACGACCAGGGCGCGGACCAGGAATGGCAGCAGGGTCAGCTTGCCGCGGCTGTCGCCGTACTTGCTGTTGAGCTGCTGGCGCAGGGCTTCGAGTGCGGTGACGTCGATTTCCTCGACATAACTGAAGTGCGCCACACGGCGCTTGGCATCCTGCATGCGCTGGGCGATCTTGCGGCGCAGGCCGATCACTTGCACCTGTTCGCTGTCGGTGCGTTTCGCGTAGCCGCCTGGCGCCTGGCCCGCAGGGCTCTGCGGCTTGCTGATGAATGCATCCAGGTCTTCGTGCAGGATGCGCCCGGCCGGGCCGCTGCCATGCACGTAACGCAGTTCGATGCCGGCATCCAGGGCGCGCTTGCGCACGGCAGGCGAGGCCAGAGGTTTTTCGTCGGCCTTGCGCGCCACGATCGGCGCGGCGGTGTGCGTCGGGACAGCCGGGCTGGCTACCGGTTGCGCTTCGACACGCGGTTCTGCCTTGGCGGCTGCTGGGGCTGCCGGGGCTTCTACCGGCTTGGCCTGCGGCACATCCACATGGTTGCCGCTGCCTTCCACTTCGATGCGGATCAGCTCGCTGCCGACCGCCATCACTTCACCCGGCTGGCCGCCCAGGGCCAGCACCTTGCCGCTGACCGGCGAAGGGATTTCCACGGTGGCCTTGTCAGTCATGACATCGGCCACCACCTGGTCTTCGGCGATCACATCGCCGACCTTGACGAACCATTCGACCAGTTCGACTTGCGCGATGCCTTCGCCAATGTCCGGCATCTTGATGACGTGCGTGCCCATTCAGACCTCCATGACCCGTTTCAATGCCGCGCCTACCCGCGAAGGGCCTGGGAAATACGCCCATTCCTGTGCGTGAGGGTAGGGCGTGTCCCAACCGGTGACGCGCTCGATGGGCGCTTCGAGGTGATGGAAGCAATGCTCCTGCACCAGCGCTACCAGTTCGGCGCCGAAGCCGCAGGTACGGGTGGCTTCATGCACCACCACGCAGCGGCCGGTCTTTTTCACCGACGCGACGATGGTGTCCAGGTCCAGCGGCCAGAGGCTGCGCAGGTCAATCACTTCGGCATCCACACCGGTTTCCTCGGCGGCCACCTGGGCCACGTAGACGGTGGTGCCGTAGGTCAATACGGTGACGTCGTTGCCTGGGCGGGTGATGGCCGCTTTGTCCAGCGGCACGGTGTAGTAACCGTCCGGCACGGCACTTTGCGGGTGCTTGGACCACGGCGTCACCGGGCGGTCGTGGTGGCCGTCGAACGGGCCGTTATACAGGCGCTTGGGCTCCAGGAAGATCACCGGGTCATCGCATTCGATCGAGGCGATCAGCAGGCCTTTGGCGTCGTACGGGTTGGAGGGCATCACCGTGCGCAGGCCGCACACCTGAGTGAACATCGCTTCGGGGCTCTGGCTGTGGGTCTGGCCACCGTAGATGCCGCCACCGCAAGGCATGCGCAGGGTCAGTGGCGAGATGAATTCGCCGGCCGAGCGATAGCGCAGGCGCGCCATTTCCGAGACGATCTGGTCGGAGGCGGGGTAGAAGTAATCGGCGAACTGGATTTCCACCACCGGCCGCAGGCCATAGGCCCCCATGCCCACGGCGGTGCCGACGATACCGCTCTCGGAGATCGGCGCGTCGAACACGCGCGACTTGCCGTACTTGGACTGCAGGCCCTCGGTGCAGCGGAACACGCCGCCGAAGTAACCCACGTCCTGGCCGTAGATCACCACGTTGTCGTCGCGCTCAAGCATGACGTCCATGGCCGAGCGCAGGGCCTGGATCATGGTCATGGTAGTGGTGGCCATGGCGGTTTCCGGTTTGATGCTGTTGTTGTGGTCGTTCATCTCAAACCCCCAGTTCCTGGCGCTGACGGCGCAGGTGGTCGGGCATTTCCTTGTACACGTCCTCGAACATCGAGGCTGCACTCGGGATGTGGCCGTTGGCCAGGGTGCCGTATTGTTCGGCTTCCTTTTGCGCGGCGATGACGGCCGCTTCGAACTCGGCGGTGACGGCCTGGTGTTCTTCCTCGGACCAGTGGCCGATCTTGATCAGGTGCTGCTTCAGGCGGGCGATCGGGTCGCCCAGCGGGAAGTGGCTCCAGTCGTCGGCAGGGCGGTATTTGGACGGGTCGTCGGAGGTTGAGTGCGGGCCGGCGCGGTAGGTGACCCACTCGATCAGGCACGGGCCCAGGCCACGGCGGGCGCGTTCGGCGGCCCAGCGCGAGGCGGCATATACAGCGACGAAATCGTTGCCGTCCACCCGTAGGGAGGCGATACCGCAACCCACGCCACGGCCGGCGAAGGTGGTCGATTCGCCGCCGGCGATGGCCTGGAAGGTGGAGATCGCCCACTGGTTGTTGACCACGTTGAGGATCACCGGGGCGCGGTATACGTGGGCGAAGGTCAGCGCGGTGTGGAAGTCTGACTCGGCCGTGGCGCCGTCGCCGATCCAGGCCGAGGCGATCTTGGTATCGCCCTTGATCGCCGAGGCCATGGCCAAGCCGACCGCCTGTACGAACTGCGTCGCCAGGTTGCCGCTGATGGTGAAGAAGCCGGCTTCGCGCACCGAATACATGATCGGCAGTTGGCGGCCTTTGAGCGGGTCGCGTTCGTTGGACAACAGCTGGCAGATCATTTCCACCAGCGACACGTCGCGGGCCATCAGGATGCTCTGCTGGCGGTAGGTGGGGAAGCACATGTCGGTGCGGTTCAGCGCCAGCGCCTGGGCGCTGCCGATAGCTTCTTCGCCCAGGCTCTGCATGTAGAAGGACATCTTCTTCTGGCGCTGGGCGACCACCATGCGGCTGTCGAATATCCGCGTCTTGAGCATGGCGCGCATGCCTTGGCGCAGCAGCTGCGGATCGATGTCTTCGGCCCACGGGCCAAGCGCATCGCCGTGCTCGTCGAGCACGCGGACCAGGCTGTTGGACAGGTCGGCGGTGTCGGCAGCATCGACATCGATGGGCGGTTTACGGACTTGACCCGCGTCGTTCAGGCGCAGGTAGGAAAAATCGGTCTGGCAGCCTGGCCGGCCGGTAGGCTCGGGCACATGCAAACGCAGGGGGGCGTACTCGTTCATGCTTTTTACGCTCGCTCGGATGTTGTTTTTGTGAGCTCTGAAGCGGCCGCCGCTGATCACCGGCTTGTGACTGGCAGGTCAGCGTCAATTACATAGTAGTGACACGCCGGGAGAATTTTTCTCTCAAGTTGATTGCCTTTAGCGAGCGGCGCAGATAAACATTCCGCATAAACACAAAAAACCGGTGATTTTGTCTCATGCGCAAACTCGATCGTACCGATATCGGCATTCTCAACAGCCTTCAGGACAACGCCCGCATCACCAACGCAGAACTTGCGCGGTCGGTGAACCTGTCGCCCACGCCCTGTTTCAACCGGGTCAAGGCCATGGAAGAGCTTGGCGTGATCCGCCAGCAGGTGACCTTGCTGTCGCCAGAGGTGCTGGGGCTGGATGTCAACGTGTTCATCCATGTCAGCCTGGAGAAGCAGGTAGAGCAGGCGCTGCACCGCTTCGAGGAAGAAATCGCCGAGCGGCCGGAGGTGATGGAGTGCTACCTGATGACCGGCGACCCCGACTATTTGTTACGGGTGCTGTTGCCGAGCATCCAGGCGCTGGAGCGGTTTCTCGATTACCTGACACGACTGCCGGGGGTGGCGAACATACGGTCGAGCTTTGCCTTGAAGCAGGTGCGGTATAAAACGGCGCTGCCATTGCCGTCCAATGGCATGACCCTGCGCGAGTGAGGGGGCAAGAACTGCATCGTTGCGGATGCAGGTGCTTGATATTTTAAACACCCCCAGCCTATGTTGTTGCCAGCCCATAACAACAAGGACAAGCGTCATGACCACCGCAGCCCCGCGCTCGCTCGCCGAGCACCTCCAGGGCATCGACCAGATCGAATGTGTCACTCCCGACCTTAACGGTGTCCCTCGTGGCAAGGTCATGACTGCCGAAGGCTTCCTCGAAGGCAGGCGCCTGCAAATGGCACGTGGCGTCTTGTTGCAATGCATCATGGGGGGCTACCCGCCAGCGAAATACTACGGCAGCGACGATGGCGATCTGGCCCTGGTGGCGGAGCCTGCGCAGATCCACCGCTTGCCCTGGAGCGAGGAGGGCCTGGCGCTGGCGATCTGCGATGCCAATGAGCTCGATGGCCGGCCGTCAGGGCTGTCCACCCGCGGGCTGCTCAAAGCGGTGATCGCCCGCTACGCCGCTTTGGGCCTGGCGCCGGTCGTTGCAACCGAGCTGGAGTTCTTCGTCTTTGCGCCCAACAGTGACCCTGTACAGCCATTTTTGCCGCCGTTGGGCAAGGATGGCCGCCGCGAGCTCGGCCACTCGGCATTCAGTGTCAGTTCCAACAACGGCCTGCGGCCGTTCTTTCAGGAGGTTTATCAGTGCATGGCGGCGCTGGGCCTGCCGCGCGACACCTTCATGCATGAAATGGGCGTCAGCCAGTTCGAAATCAACCTGCTGCACGGTGACCCCTTGTTGCTGGCCGACCAGACCTTCCTGTTCAAGCACCTGCTCAAGGAAGTCGCGCTCAAGCATGGCCTGACAGTGGTGTGCATGGCCAAGCCCCTGGCGCATACGCCGGGCAGCTCGATGCATATTCATCAGAGCCTGGTGGAGATCGCCACGGGGCGAAACGTGTTCAGCGATGACCAGGGGCGGCCGAGCCAGACCTTCCATCATTTCATAGGCGGCCTGCAGGCGTGCATGGCCGATTTCACTGCGCTGTTCGCGCCCAATGTCAACTCGTACCAGCGGCTGTGCCATCCGTATGCGTCGCCGAACAATGCCTGTTGGTCGGAGGACAACCGCGCTGCGGGGCTGCGTATTCCGGCCAGCGCCCCCGTAGCGCGGCGGGTCGAGAACCGCCTGCCGGGTGCAGATGCAAACCCCTACCTGGCCATTGCCGCCAGCCTGGCAGCCGGCCTGCACGGCATCGAGCAGCGCCTGGAGCCTGCACCGGCCATCCAGGGTGAGTTCGAGGTGCCTGAGCACCTGAGCCTGCCATGCACCCTGCATGCGGCGCTGGAGCGCCTCAAGCGCAGCGCCTTGGCCCGGGAACTGTTCGGGGCTGAGTTCATCGAAGGTTACGCTGCCACCAAGACGCTTGAGTTGACTGATTTCTACAACGAGATCACGCCGTGGGAGCGGCGAGTGTTGGCGGCACAAGCCTGAGCGCGACACGAACGCTACTGCACGCGCCCCTGTTCTGCTATTTCGCAGGCAGGGGACTGCGCCGTGGCTGATTTGCTTTTATGCTTGCCAGCAAGCCAACGCCACCTGACCAGGGAGCCCGACGGGACGTATGCGAAACATCTGGAAGCCGTTTCAGTCGTTGTATTTCGCTGCCTTGATGATGCTTATCGGCTCGGGTCTGCTCAGTACTTACCTGGCATTGCGCCTGGCGGCCGATCATGTCGACAGCCTATGGGTCGGTGCCTTGATGGCGGCCAACTATTTCGGCCTGGCTGTTGGTGGCAAGGTTGGCCACCGACTGATCGGCCGGGTAGGGCACATCCGGGCCTATACCACCTGCGCCGGAATCGTCTGCGCGGCAGTGCTGGGCCATGGCATGACCAACTGGCTACCGGCCTGGGTCGGGCTGCGGATGCTCGTTGGCCTGGGCATGATGTGCCAGTACATGGTCATCGAAAGCTGGCTCAACGAGCAGGCCGACGCCAAGCACCGCGGCGCGGTGTTCGGCGGCTACATGATTGCCTCCTACCTGGGGCTGGTGCTCGGTCAGCTGATTCTGGTGGTGCACCCCGAGCTTGGCCCTGAGCTGTTGATGCTGGTCGCGATGTGCTTCGCCCTGTGCCTGGTGCCGGTGGCGATGACCCGGCGCATTCACCCGGCGCCGCTGCGCCCGGCACCGATGGAGCCTAAATTCTTCATCAAGCGCGTGCCGCAGTCGCTGAGCACCGTGCTCGGTTCGGGTTTGATCGTCGGCTCCTTCTACGGCCTGGCGCCGCTGTATGCGTCCAGCCAGGGGCTTTCTACCGAACAGATCGGCCTGTTCATGGGTAGCTGCATCTTTGCCGGGCTGCTGGTGCAGTGGCCGTTGGGCTGGTTGTCCGACCGTTATGACCGGGCCGTGCTGATCCGCAGCGTGGCTGTGGGCCTGGCGCTGGCGGCGGCGCCGCTGGCGATCTTGCCCAATGTGCCGTTGGAGTTGCTGTTCGGCATCGGCTTTCTGATTTCGCTGCTGCAGTTCTGCCTTTATCCCCTGGCTGTCGCTTTTTCCAATGACCACGTGGAAAGCGAGCGGCGTGTCTCGCTGACCGCCATGCTGCTGGTCACCTACGGCGTGGGGGCGTGCATCGGGCCGCTGGCGGCGGGGGTACTGATGAAGGTGCTGGGCGCGCAGATGCTGTATGCCTTCTTCGTGTTCTTCGCGCTGGTGCTGGTGTGGCGGATTCGCCCGAAGGCGGTGACCGGGCTGCACCAGGTACAGGATGCGCCGCTGGGGCACGTGGCCATGCCGGCGGCGGGTTCGCCGTTGTCGGCGGCGCTCGACCCGCGTGTGGATGAACAGACCGTGCAGGAAGTGATGCAGGCGCCGGTGGCGGCTGAAGATACCGAGGCGGAAGAGAAGGCCGAACCGGCTGATCCGGGCGAGGTTAGCAAGCCGGTTTGAGGCGGGGCCGGGGTAGGCACAAAAAAATTAGCTTTATTAGGGCTGCTGCGCAGCCCATCGCCGGCAAGCCGGCTCCTACAGGTACAGCGCAGACCTCAAGAGCTGCGCAGACCCTGTGGGAGCCGGCTTGCCGGCGATGGGCCGCAAAGCGGCCCTGAATCGCTTGAAAGACTGGCATCAGTCTTGAGGTGGCGTTTGCGCGTTCGCCAGGCGATCAATAATCGTCTTTATCGAACCGCCGCGCTTCGCGCTGCAATTGGTACACGAAGCTCTCAATCTTGCGCTGCGCCTGGCCATTGAGGTTATGGAAGCGCACGCCGGCAAAGGTGGTGTTGATCCGCTCTTCGTGATGCAGGTGGCGCAGCTCGACCATGGTGTCCACCAGCCCCAGCGGGCTGCTGGCCTTGAAGCGCTCGTAAACCTGGCCCAGTTGCAGGCGCTCCTCGACATTGCCTTCAAAGCGCAGTTTGCAGCCCGTGGCGGAGATGTCCAGCAGCTTGCCGCGCAAAGCGCCATTGCCCTTGAGGTGGGTGCCGTCGAGAATCACATCGACCAGCTGCGACAGCTTCAGCGCTGCGCGGAATGCATTGCGGCGCTGGTGGTAGGTCATCTCGTCCGGCAGGGCACCGCGGTATGAGCGGTGGCCATCGACCTCGGTGATCCTCAGTTCATGGTTGCACTCCCACGCAATGCGTACGCCGTCGTGGAAACCTTCGACGCGGAACGGCTCGCCGTTCTCGATGAATTTTTCGCCATCGCGCGGGATCATCTCGTCCAGCGCCAAGGTATTGCTGTCACGGTCCACATGAACCACGTAGCTCTGAAAGCGCTGGCTGCGCTCATGGAAGGTGATGATCAAAGGATCATGGCTCTCCATCAACTGGCGCAGGTTGGCCGCAATCTCCAAAGGAGTGTTCAGCACCTTTGGCGGCTGCGGAGCATCGGTCTCATTGAACACGGGTTATCAATCTCCAGGCAAAAACGACACACGCAAGTAACGGCATTTTGCCAGTATGTTCCGTGCCTTGATAGAACTAATCACACTTGGCTGAGCGCCCGGGGCTTGGCCAATGGCGAGGTGGCGCCACGGCTGTCGTAGAGCGACGGAGAGTCGCCGCCCATGAGGATTCTGATCTGGTTGGCTGTGACGTGCTGTTGTACCTGAACGATCCTGCCATTGGTCTCGTTGACCTTCTGACAGGTTTCCATCAATTCGGTCAGCACGTTGAGTTGTTGCATGATGACTTCACCGTTCGGCGACTGCGCAGCGACGGCCTGCACCCCGGCGCGGTCGGCGCTGAGGCCGAGGCTGGTGAGCAGGTTATGGCGGCGGATGCCTTGCTGCTCGAGCAGAACGATCAGCGACTGCTTGCGGGCCAGAATGCCCTCCAGCGGCGCCATATCGCGCCCGTGCAGGGCGACTGCCTCCTGCTGAAGCAGGCCGAGCAGCTCCTGGGTAGGGGCGATGTCGTCTTCGATCAGTTGCAGCAATGTGATGTCGTGCATGGCTAACTCTTGGCTTTTTAAGCGTCCGTGAAGTCAGCGCGCCGAACGGTCAGCGCTGGGCTTCGAAATCGAGCAGTTTGCTGGCGACCCGGCCGGCATCGACCTGGTAGCTGCCATCTGCGATCGCCTGTTTCAACTGTGCCACGCGGGCATTGTCGACAACGGGCTGGTCGCGCAGCTTGTCGCTGACCTTTTGCAACTGCTGGGCCTCTTGGCTGAGGTGTACCGCTTCTCCGCTGGCGCTTGCGCTTTTCGGCGCGGTGGTTTCGCCGGACTTGTCGGCGTTGCCGGGCGCGGCATTGCCGCGAACGCCGCCCGTGATGGACGGAGAGTTATTCAAACGACTGAAGTCGATGACCATGATCAGAAACCCCTGGGTATTTGGACGCTTGCCATGTTTTCGGCCATCCCGAAAGAAACTTTAGGCACAAATGCTTAGCCGCCTGTCGGCAAGCCCGCGAACCCGTTCTGGCACAGTTTAGGAAAAGCGGTTGCACACCGCCAGCCCAATCTACATGGCGACCTCCACTTGGCCGGGGGCTGTGACCCGGGCCTTCACTACCCGCTGCGAATTCAGGTTGCGCACCCGGATCTGTTCGCCCTGGCCGCCCTTGCTGAGGGCCTCGCCGGGCATACGTACGGCGAGGCTGCCGCTGCGGGCGATGATCACCACATGATCGCCCTTGCGTATCACTTCGGCCTGCTCCAGGTGCTGCGGGGTCAGCACCTGGTCGATCACCGTCGGGCGCAGCATCTTCATGCCGACCGCCTGGTCGAGGTCGGTGAGAAAGCCTTGGGTGAGGGTGCCAACGTCACGTTCGCGCAGGGCCACGTCACCTTCGCCAACGATATTCTGGCGCCTCAGCGGGCGGGTAACCACCACCACATCGCGGAACAGCCGCACTGTTGCCGGTACGAAGACGGTCCACGGCGCGGCACCGTTGCAGGCTACACGTATCGTTACACGCCCCAGTGGCTGCGCCGGGCTTTCCAGCGAGGCGTCCAGTTGCTGGCTGCACAGGGGCATGCGCAGGCGCGGGTCGAGCGAGTTGACCTGTATTTCGTAGCGGCCTGCTGTCTGGGTCGTGGCCAGGTAATCCTCTACGGTGAATTCAAGAAACCCTTGGGTGACACCGATAAGCTGTTCAGGCAAGGTAACCGCGTCCGCCAGCGTGCGAGCGCCGGGTGCCAGCAGGCACAGCGCAGCCAGCGAGCCGCTCAGCAGGTGCGTCAGTCGTCGGAAAATTGTCGTTTTCGTGTACATGGCGCTCAAAAAAGCAAAGCCCGTGCCGACTCGCTGTAGGAGTGGCTACGAAATGGCAGAAAGAAAAAGGAGTCAGGCATGGCGGGGGTAATGGATTCAGTCAACCAGCGCACACAGCTGGTTGGGCAGAATCGCCTGGAATTGCTGCTGTTCCGCCTCAACGGCGCGCAGCTTTACGGCATCAACGTGTTCAAGGTCCGCGAGGTGCTGCAATGCCCTGAGCTGACCGTGCTGCCCAAGTCCCACCCGGTGGTGCGTGGTGTGGCCAACATTCGTGGGGCGACCATCCCGATTCTCGACCTGTCGATGGCCACCGGTTTGCCCGGGCTGAAGGAAGAGACTCGCAACAGCTTCGTGATCATCACCGAGTACAACACCAAGACCCAAGGTTTTCTGGTGCACTCGGTCGAGCGCATCGTCAACATGAACTGGGAAGAGATCCACCCGCCACCCAAGGGTACCGGCCGCGACCACTACCTGACTGCGGTCACCCGGGTGGACAACCGCATGGTTGAAATCATCGACGTGGAAAAGGTGCTGGCCGAGGTGGCGCCGTCGTCCGAGTCGGTGTCAGCCGGTGTGGTCGATGCCGACACGCAGGACAAGGCCGTACTGCTGCGTGTGCTGACCGTCGATGATTCGTCGGTGGCGCGCAAGCAGGTCAGCCGCTGCCTGCAGACGGTCGGCGTCGAGGTGGTGGCGCTCAATGATGGGCGCCAGGCTCTGGACTACCTGCGCAAGCTGGTGGACGAGGGCAAGCGGCCGGAAGAAGAGTTCCTGATGATGATTTCGGACATCGAGATGCCAGAGATGGACGGCTATACGCTGACGGCCGAGATCCGCAGTGACCCGCGCATGCAAAAACTGCATATCTGCCTGCATACTTCGTTGTCCGGGGTGTTCAACCAGGCGATGGTCAAGAAGGTCGGTGCCGATGACTTCCTGGCCAAGTTCAAGCCGGACGACCTGGCCCAGCGCGTGGTCGACCGGATCAAGGCAACGCATTGAAGTAGCCGGGAGGCGACTCCCGGTACCTGTGATTGAAAAGAGGCCGCAGTAGTGTCTACGGGTAATTTGGATTTCGAACAGTTCCGGGTATTCCTGGAGAAAGCCTGTGGCATCCTGCTGGGTGAGAACAAGCAGTACCTGGTCTCCAGCCGACTGAACAAGCTGATGGAGCAGCAGGGCATCAAGAGCCTGGGTGAGCTGGTGCAGCGCATCCAGGCCCAGCCACGTGGCGGCTTGCGCGAGCAGGTGGTGGATGCGATGACCACCAACGAAACCTTGTGGTTTCGCGATACCTACCCATTCGAAGTGCTGAAGAACAAGGTCATTCCCGAGTTCATCAAGAACAACCCCGGCCAGCGCCTGCGCATGTGGTCGGCGGCCTGCTCGTCGGGCCAGGAGCCGTACTCCATTTCGATGGCCATCGATGAGTTCGAGCGCAGCAACCTGGGCCAGTTGAAGATGGGTGCGCAGATCGTTGCCACCGACCTGTCCGGTTCGATGCTGAACAACTGCAAGACCGGCGAGTACGACAGCCTGGCGATCGCCCGTGGCCTGTCCCAGGAGCGCTTGCAGCGCTACTTCGACACCAAGGGGCCAGGGCGCTGGGCGGTGAAACCGGCCATTCGCAGCCGGGTTGAATTCCGCTCGTTCAACCTGCTCGACAGCTATGCCGCGCTGGGCAAGTTCGACATCGTGTTTTGCCGGAATGTGTTGATCTATTTCTCGGCACAGGTGAAGAAAGACATCTTGCTGCGTATTCACAGCACCCTGAAGCCGGGTGGGTATCTTTTCCTCGGTGCCTCCGAGGCGCTGAACGGGTTGCCGGATCATTACCAGATGGTGCAGTGCAGCCCGGGGATTATCTACCAGGCGAAATAAAGGCGTTTTCTAGATTGTTCGAGGGGCTGCTACGCAGCCCCTGCTCACAGCGCCTAGTGTCTCGAGCGCTTAATTCATTAGCTTATCTTTCATCACGCTCAGCTTTATATACTGAGCTGATGATGGCCCCTGCCGTCTTGTTCCAATTGAACGGTTTGGCTGAGTGCTCGTTGTGAGCCTTGATGAATTGACGGATCGCAGCTTTCAGATCGGTCCCGCTGGTGAAGACGCCTCGATACAGCGCCCGGCTCTCCAACTGCGAAAACCAGCCTTCTACCGCGTTCAACCAAGACGCGCTGGTCGGTGTGAAATGCAGCTTGAAGCGCGGATGCTTGTCCAGCCAAGCCTCTATCGCAGCGGTTCTGTCGGTTGAGCTGTTGTCCAGAATCACATGCAAATCCAGCCCGGCAGGTGTGTTGCTATCCATCTGTCGCAGAAAGTCCAGAAACTCCTTGGCCCGATGCCGCTGGGTAATCCGGCCCATGACTTCATCCGTCATGATGTCGAACGCGGCATACAGACTGGCAGTGCCATGGCGCTTGTAATCATGGGCGCGCCGCTCAATCTGCCTAGGTCGAAGGTGCAGCATTGGCTGAGTACGATCCATCGCCTGGATCTGGGTTTTCTCGTCAACCTAGAGCACCATGGCGTTGTCCGGCGGGCTTAGATAGAGCCCGACGACATCAATAACTTTTCGGCGAAGTGCGGATCATTGCTGATCTTAAATGTCTTCACTGAGACTACCCGGGCAGAAAGTCTATTAGCCCGTAGCTGACTTGCTCTCTGTTCATGCAAGGCCCTTGTTCATTGGTACAGATGCAAATCCTCGCCAGAGTCCACCTCGCCCCATTCGCCGGTATAGGCGAACGCCTGGATTTGAACCCGTCCAGCATCGATCACCTGCTGCAGCGTGCCAGTCATGTGCGCCTTTTCCCGTTCTTCGTGGGGGAGGGCGGCTCGAAGCCGAGCAATTTCAGACCAGCCTCCAGGGGTGACGCGCAGCAATCCCATGTACTGGCCCTGGACCTCGTCTACCGAAGCCGGCATGTTGCCGATCTCGGCCAATGTCCCGTCAGGCGTCAGGCGGAAAGTCTCGGCGTCGAGCAAAGGGTTGCCGAAGCGATCGGTCCACAATGAGAGCCAGTTCGGGTCGTAGGTGATTGCCAGGGCACCCGTACTGCTCATCAATGAGCGGACTGCCGCTGGGTTGTAGAAGATATCGGAGTAGCTGACGATACAGGGTTCGTCCAGCAGCCAGGACTCGGCACAGGCTAAGGACGAAACCATATTGGTTTGCGCCCAGTGCGGATTATGGAATTCCTGCAGGCCCTGGTCCTTCAGCATCTCGCGTTTGTAGCCAGTGACGATGGCGATTTCGCGGATTCCAGCCTCGCGCAGCGCCTCAAGCTGCCACGCCAGCAGCGTCTTGCCACGCAGCTCGACCATGCACTTGGGGCGTTCGTTGGTGAGGCTCTTCATGCGGCTGCCCCGTCCGGCAGCCAGGATAATGGCTTTCACAGCAGCTCCACCTCGTGAAGTTTGTTTTGGTGTAAATCGACGCGCTTTTAAAGTGTGCACCCGGCGTCGTTCATTCGCCAAGCAGGGCTTTCAGACCAGCTACGTCATGCGCGGCGAAAAACTGTTCCCGTTCTGGGTGCCACATCCAGCCTTCCCAGGGCATGGTGCAGTGGCGGATGGCTTCGATCTCGCCGTCTTCGCTGCGGGCCAGTACTTCGAAGTCTTCTGGGCAACCGGCGAGGGCGAACCTATGATAGCTGTTCACTTCGGCGACGATCCGGCCCGACAGCTGATGTCGGGTGCATACATGGCCGCTGACCGGCTTCAAGTGGACACCGGCCCAGTGCGCGATCATCTGCATGCCTCGGCAAAGGCCGAGCACCGGCAGCTGGTTGGCCTGGGCATGGTCGAGCAATCTGCCTTCGGTCATGTCTCGCATGGGTTGTTCGCCGAGGTCATTGCCGCCCGACAACACGATAGCCTGCGGCGCCAGATTGCCAAGCCATTCGTGCAGGGCATCTGCCGTTGCGGCGCTGTCGTATGCAGGCCGGCATAGGGTATTGGGCACCGGAACTGGCAGGAATCCGCCAGCGAGGAGGAAATTCACCAGCCGCTGGTCGAGCGCATCGCGAGTTTCGCCGCGCTCGCCAAGTACATCCACGCGCTGGCTGACCGCGACCACCCTCATGCCAGCACTTCCACCAGCCGCCCGGAGCAGTCCACGTGCACGCGTTGTGCCGCCGAGCAACGACGATAGAGGACCTCGCCAGTGCCAATGACCGCCGGCAGGCCAAGTTCGCCAGCGCGGATCGCCATGTGCGAATTGGCCCCGCCCCAGGCGGTGATCAAGCCCGCGATCGGGTAGGCAAACAACCAATCGAACCCGGGGTCTGCGTTGGGAATGCAGACGATCGCTCCGGCCAGCTTGTCCCGGTTATCACTGCTGGCCACCAGCGCGGTGACCTGCTTCTGGGTGATGAAGTTGGGCTCGGCTTCTGGCCATTCGAAGGACCAGACATCCTCCGGGCGGGTGATCACGGGGGGCAATGACAGCCTGAGCGTCCTTTGGTAACGGGCCTTGCCCTGCTCGATGCTGCGCAACAACAGATCCTTTGGATCAGTTGCGGCGACGTGCATTTCCTTCAGTGCATTGATGTCGCAATAGGCCATGTCTGCACGGCTGATACCGTGTTGGGTGCCCACTTCGGCAATCAGTGCCATGGCGTCAGAGAGGTTGCGGGTGAAATGGAACTTGGCCAGTTCGCGCAGTTCTATCCCGCTTTGCATGAAGTCCAGCAAGCCGACCGGGTCGGGCTGCAGGCCGTGCTCTTGCAGTTGCCTGACGATCTCGCGCATCTGTGGAAGTGTCAGCGAGAAGGGTTTTACCGGCTTGGGCAGAGGGGGGGGCTGGGTCCAGTCGAAATACAGCTCCGGCGCCTCGTCGTAGCGGGGCGAGAGTATGTCATAGGTGCCCGGGCGCAGGTGGCCGTAGCGGGCGAGGAAAGTAGCCTTATCGAGCGTGGCGCGGTCCCGTGCCAGTTGTCCGCTGACGGTAGAGACGCCGCCCATGAAGCCGTCGTAGTCGGCCTGGGAGAATACCCCTACCGTGACCAGCGACTTGAGCATCTGTACCGCGACGAAGCCGGCCCGGGCCAGCCCGGCGAAGGGCAGAGTGCCGTAGCGCTTGGCATCTTCCAGCAGCCAGTAGATGCGGTCCAGAGGATCGGCGTTGGAAGCCAGTAGTTCTTCACGTCGTGCCTGGAGCGCTTCGAGCTTGCTGGCATCGGCCCGCCACAAGCCCTCCTTAGGATGGACGATGCGGTTGGTCAGCTTGCGCAAGCTGTTGCTGATGGCTTCCAATTCGTGCGCCTGGAAACCGGCATCGGTCAGGCGCTCCAGCCGCTGTGAGAGGTCCAGCGTGTAGCAGGAGAAGACCACCTCGAACTCCACTTTGTCGTGGAGTGCCGGCTCGGCCAGAAGCCGGTCGATGTAATGATCGACCAGTCGCCCGGCCAGCCCCTCGTCGAGGTCCGCCGGGATGAACGAGTTGAACGACAGGCGTACATCGATATAGGGCAGCCCGAAGAAATGCGGCATCAACGGGAAGCTGCGTAGGTTGCGATAACCGTAGTTGTGCCGCTGGTAGGCCCAGATGGAGTCGGTCACTAGCTCGCGATACAGCGAGAGAGCCAAGGGCTTGGGGCGCACGCCAATGATCTCGGCAGGGTTCCAGTCCGGCATCACGCCATAGACAGTACGCTGTCCCATCAAGAAGGGGTGCGGCTGCATGCCCCGGGCCACCTTACGCTGGATGCTGTCCAGCCGGGCGGCCTGGTCCGCGTCGGACTCAGCAACCGCAGGCAGGATCAGCGGCCGGGCTTGCAGCAACCAAAGGGTTTGACCTTCGACTTCGCGGGTGACTGCGAACTCGCAATCGACGGGAATTGCACCGAACAGTGCCAGCAACTCTTCAAGCAGCCTGACGACGGGCGCGAGTTGCGGCGGAGGCGGCAGCTCGCTGAGCGCCGCCTGCTGCCACAGACGCCCGCCCTTGCCGCTGGTGACGGAGGCAGTGTCGCCGCCCTCGGACCAGTTGATCACCCGGTAAGGTGCACAGGTATTCGGGTCGTGGGAAAAGGCTACGCCGGAACGCAGCACATTTTTGAGCATTGGCTGGATCAGCACTTCGTCCGTAGGCTGTGCATCGCCATAACTGGCAATCACCCGTTCGACCGCGGACTCCAGGCCCGCTTCGTCGACATCGGCGACCGAAAGGAATGCCCCGGCACCCGAAGTTTGCGCACAATCTTCACGCAGACAACTGGAGCGCACAATCCAAGTGCCGTCACCCAAGCGACCACGAACATCGCGCAAGCACGCCTGCCGCCCCGACTGCCAATCGTCGACGGTGAACGACAGGAGGCGCGCAATGCACGCCGAGCCGAGACGGTCCTGCAAGCTGGCCAGGGTTCCTGCTTTGGTGGAGAAATGCATTTCCATCGGCATTATTTCAGCTGGGCCACCCAAATATTGGTTGAATACGGAATCTTGATCGAAGTGGTACCGATGTTTTTCAGGTAATCGTCGATGGCGCTGATTACCTCATCGAACTTCGCACCGGCTTGACGCTCGAGCGTCGCGTGGGAGCGCCAGGCTTCCAGACATTCCTCGAAGGTCTGCTGGTGGGTGACGCGGGCATCGAGATGAACCACCGGGCCGAACAAGCCGCTCTCGTCGATGACGGCTGTCTGGTCTTCACGTCGGGTGCCGTACCCATAGCCCGGGACCCGCTCCTTGATGATGGCTTCGATCCGCGCCTGGATCGGATCATCGAGATGACGATGGTTCCACATGCAGGCGAACCAGCCGCGGGGCTTGAGGATGCGTGCGGTTTCCTTGAGGGCTTGCTGACGGTCGCAGACATTGAAGGAGCTGCCGAAGGTGACCATATCGAATGCCTCGGCTGGCTGCCCAGTGGCCTCGCCGGTGCCCTCGTACCAGGCGACGTTAGCCAGGTTGACGGTACGCTTGATGCCGTTGTTGCGCATGGCATCGTTTGGCTCCACGGCGATGACCTCTAGGCCGCGATCGGCCAGCATCATGGTCAGGTGCGCCACGCCTGCTCCGACGTCGCAGAAACGGTCGCCTTTCTCTACGCCCGCGAGCGACAACATTGCGTCGACCGCTGCATCGGCGTAGTCGGGACGCTTCAGGTAAGCGTCAGCCAGGATGGTGTAATCCCATTCGGTTTTCATAAGTGTTTCCTTTTATTAAAACTGTGCAGGCAGTCGACGGCCAACGTCCTTGGCGAGCGATCAGGTTTGAATTCCGCCACCCAGTCGGGTGCGCTTGGTTCATCTATCGGCAAGTCGAGCCCCGCGACGTTGTGCAACTCACCGGCGTCGAATCGTTTATAGATGTGCTTCGGGTCCCGGCGACGCAGTTCTTCCAGCGGGACCTTCAAGTAGATTTCAAAGTACCCCGGCAGGTGCGCGCGGTTCCAGGCATGAACTTCGTGAAACAGCGAGATGGTCGCAATCACCACGACATGCCCTTGGGCGGCGATGACGCGGCACAGTTGCGCGTAACGCATGGCCAGCGTCAATCGGCCGTCCCTGCCAAAGTTGTGCGGCTGGTCGGTGGTTGTTCCGAACACCTCGCGAAGCTCATCCCCGTCAAGCAGGATGACCGAGCGACCTTGGCCCCTGAGCCCGTCTGCTAACTCCCTGGCTAGCGTCGATTTTCCTGCCCCCGACAACCCGGTGATCCACACCACCTGTCCGGTGTTGTCAGTATTCATGCCGACCGTGTCCATAGACTGCCCGTAGATAAATAGTACCGCGGTGGGCCCGATGGGCTCATGAGCGGTTCGGTGTAGGCATCGAACCGCACTCGTTCACCTCGCCGTGGTCAGACATTTCAAAGTAGCGGAACCTAGATTCATGCTGCATTTCAACCAGTTCCAGGAAGACTTCCTCGGGGTGGTGAAAGCCTCCGAATTCGGACTCATGGAACTTGCGGTAGATGGAGTAGTGCTGCTCGGGGTTGAGTAGCGCAAAACCGTGCAGCAGTTCCTTGAGTTCGTCGCCGTTCCTGGCAATTGGGAGATGGCTGTCCATTTGCTGGAGCCAGGCGTTGACCACCGGATGACTAGCGCAGTCGGCCGGTACGTAATAGACAGGCAGGCGGCAGGTATTGAGCATGAACGAAACGCCGCCGCTAGAGGCGTCGGTGATGATCGTATCGCAGCGTTGGTAGAACTCGTCGCTTCGCCCCTTGGTCTCGTCGATAGTAATCCACGGGTAGTGAGAGAGCTGCTCGCACATCTCCTTGATGAAGGGATGTTCGAAGTCCGTCATATAGGGGCGCAGGATAACGCTCGCGTGGGGCACCTGGGCCTTGACCGCATTGATGACCTCCACCATGTTTTCGAACAGCGACGCGCCGTCCGGGCAGATACCTTTCTGCGTGGGGAGGATGCCTACGACGTAGCTGCCGTGCCTACGTGTAAAGTCGGGCGGGATATCGAGGATCGTGGGGATCTTCACTGGCAGGGTAGAGATCGCACTGGTCCGGCGAAGGTCGGAGCGCACTGCCGCGAGCGGGAAAGGCAGGGACTCATGGCGCTCCTGTCGGTAGAGCTGCATGCCGTCTTTCAGTAGGGCGAAGAAAGAACGAGAGGGTGCGACGATGGCATCGAAAAAAGACATCAGGCTAGATGCATAGTGCTTGTCTTTGATCGGCATACCCACATTGCCGTGGGAGATAAACACCGCAAAGTTTGACTCGTCGATAGCTCTGCCAATGAATGCATCGTTCGAAATGATGACTTGCGACCTCAAGCGGACAATGAAATCTATCTCTACGTCCTCGACCGGGTAACCAAGCGCCTGTTCGGCTTCGTACCTGCTCACGCCTGTGAGCTTGGTGTTGAGGACTGTGCAGTTGTATCGTTGACGAAGGGCATTCAGGGCCGGCAGCAGGTATTCCAGGTAGGTTTTTCCGCCATTCTGGACGTTGTTCAGCAGATAGACACTTTTCATGGTGAGGGTCGCATTTCAAAAACCTTCCTGGGCGAAACTGCTTTTCACCTAGTGGGTGGGGGATGGCGCGCGTCGTTTCCGAGCCAAAATACTGAAAACGTCTCTGAGTAACAACGGCTTATGATATGGAATTCTCTATCTGGCCGGGAAAATCATGAAAATATCAGCCCAGGTCGGAAATCGGGCGACCGGGTCAGCATTGGGTCGCTTGTCACGAGCGGCTGCTATCGAACCAGGCTGTGTGAAAACGCCTGCGATTGTCTAACCTTTTGATCGTCGAGATCGGGGCGGGGGCGATCATGAGGCGATTCATTGACGGTGAGGCTCGGACGCAAGTCACGTTGCTGCAGGAGTGCCTGGACGATTACATCACCGAAGAAAATCCAGTTCTGGAAGTCGACGTTTTCGTGGATGAACTCGACCTTGGAGCGCTCGGGTTCGAAGGTGTCGATTCTGCGACAACAGGTCGTCCGGCCTACCATCCAGCAGTGCTGCTAAAAATCTACATCTACTGCTATCTCAACCGAATTCAATCCAGCCGCCGGCTGAGCATGAGGCCGAGCTGATGTGGCTGATAGGCCGATTGGCGCCTGACTTCAAAACGATTGCCGACTTTCGCCGCAATATGGATAACCAGGCACGTAAAGAAATCGGTGCTGAGGCGCTGACGGTAGTTGCTGATCGAGGCTATTACAAAGGCCTGGAACTCCTTGCTTGCGAGCAGGCTGGCATCATGGGTGTCTCCCTGACAGCGATGTGCAAGGGGAATCCCATCATGGATCGAAGGTAGTTATCTCCGTGCGGGCTCTAGTAAGAGTCCCAAATTACGTCTGCGGGCTGAGCGGGATGGAGTCGGCGCGCGTTGACGTCAATTTTTTGTTTTGCCGCTTTTGCCGCCCGGCAATTGCCGCTTTCCGTTCTCCAGGCGGAAGCCTTTTGCCGCTTTTCTGGCATCGCGCCATCAGCCATCCCTGCTCCAGCCCAATGTTTCCGGCCTTTCAAAACATTGGCACAGCCCTTGCTATAGCTTGGCCAACGATATTCCGGTCAACCTTCGAAGGTTTCCCCGACATGAGCATCAGTTTCGACAAGGCGCTTGGCATCCATGAAAAGGCCCTGGGCTTCCGCGCCCAGCGCGCCGAAGTGCTGGCCAACAACATCGCCAACGCTGACACGCCCAATTACAAGGCGCGTGACATGGACTTCTCTTCGGTGCTCGCCGCCGAAAGCCAGAAGCAGCAGAGCGGTGGCCGCTTTGCCATGGACCGTACCAACAGCCGCCACATCGAGGCCGAAGGCCTGGCAATGGCCGACGACACGCTGCAGTACCGCACGCCGACGCAGCCGTCGATCGACCAGAACACCGTGGACGCCCAGATCGAGCAATCGAACTACACGGAAAACGCCATTGGCTTCCAGGCCAGCTTCACCTTGCTCAACAGTAAATTCAAAGGGCTGGTATCGGCCCTGCGAGGAGAATGACCATGTCCCTGTCCAGTGTCTTCAACATTGCCGGTAGCGGCATGAGTGCGCAGAACACCCGCCTCAACACCGTTGCTTCCAACATCGCCAACGCCGAGACCGTTTCGTCGAGCATCGACCAGACCTACCGCGCGCGGCACCCGGTGTTTGCCACCACCTTCCAGAATGCGCAGGCCGGCGGCAGCCAGTCGCTGTTCGAAGATCAGGGCGAGGCAGGGCAGGGTGTGCAGGTCAAGGGCATCATCGAAGACCAGAGCAACCTCGAAGCACGCTACGAACCCAACCATCCGGCGGCGAACAAGGACGGATACGTCTACTACCCGAACGTCAATGTGGTCGAGGAGATGGCTGACATGATCTCCGCCAGCCGAGCGTTCCAGACCAACGCCGAGCTGATGAACACCGCCAAGAACATGATGCAGAAAGTGCTGACCCTGGGTCAGTGATAAGGAATCCAGACCATGGCAGTCGATAGCACCAGCGGTGTGAACCTAAATGATGTCCTGACAGCGTCGGGCGTCGGTGGTACCGCCAAGAAAGCCACCGATACCGCGTCCAAGACCGGTACCGACGCGCTTGGCAAGGACGCGTTCCTGCAGTTGCTGGTTACCCAGATGCAGCACCAGAACCCGCTGGACCCGCAGGAAAACGGCGAGTTCGTGGCCCAGTTGGCGCAGTTCAGCAGCCTGGAAGGCATCACCTCCCTGAACGAGTCGGTCAGCAGCATCACCAATGCCATGGCTTCGTCCCAGGCCCTGCAGGCCTCGTCGCTGGTCGGCCGTTCGGTGGTGGTGCAGAACGACAAGGCGGTGGTCGATACCACCCAGAGCTTCAATGCGCAGTTCGTCGTGCCGCAGGCAATCAGTGAAGCGAAGATCACCATCAAGGACAAGGACGGCAACACCGTCAAGACCATCGAGTTGGGCGAGCAGGCGGCCGGTTATGCCGACTTCATCTGGGATGGCACCAACGACAGTGGCGAGAAGGTCGACCCGGGTACCTACACCTTCACCGCCAGCACCACCGTGGATGGCCAGTCGGTGCAGATGAGCACGCTGCTGCCGGCCAAGGTGACCAGCGTCAGCTTCAATGCCACCGGCGAAATGGTGCTCAACCTTGCGGGCGTCGGCAAGGTCTCCCTCTCTGACGTACAAACCATCGGTATCTAAGGCCCGCTAGCGCGGCACAGGAGCGAATTCATGTCTTTCAATATCGGCCTTAGCGGTCTGTACGCAGCCAACAAACAGCTGGACGTTACCGGCAACAACATCGCCAACGTCAATACCACCGGCTTCAAGTCCTCGCGTGCCGAGTTCGCTGATGTCTATGCCGGCGCCAATCGCCTGGGTGTGGGCAAGAACCAGGTCGGCAACGGCGTGCGTCTGGCGGCGATCTCGCAGCAGTTCTCCCAGGGTGACGTCAATAGCACGGGTAACGTGCTGGACATGGGTATCCAGGGGCAGGGCTTTTTCGTCCTCTCCGACAACGGCTCGCGTGTCTACACCCGTGCCGGTGCTTTCCAGGCCGACAAGAACAACTTCGTGGTCACCTCGGACGGCCTGCGCCTGCAAGGCTACGCTGCCGATGCTACCGGCAAGATCCAGAAGGGCGTGCTGACCGACCTGCAGATCGATACGTCGGCGCTGCAGCCCAAGGCCACCACGTTGATCGACCAAGGCATCAACCTGAATTCGTCGGCCACCGACATTCCGTTGGAAATCGATGATGGTACGGGCGCCATGGTGCCGAACCTGCCGTTCGATCCTACCGACGAGACGACCTATTCCAAGTCGTTCCCGACCAAGGTGTACGACAGCCAGGGTAACGAGCACACCATGGAGCAGTTCTACCGCAAAACCGGTACGAACGAATGGACCATGTACACGTTGGTCGACGGTCGTAACCCGTTCGATCCTGCTTCCACCACGCCGCTGACCGGCACCATCAGTTTCAGCAGCGATGGTTCTGTCAGCAGCATGACTGCCGATAACACAGGGCACCCGGCGGGTGCATCGTTCACCGTGACCAACAACACCTTCACCATGACTGGTTGGGTGCCGGCAGTGGAAGATGCTGCGGGCAACTGGGCGTCCAATGGTGCTGCCGGCAACGCCGACGGCATGAAGCTGTCGATGAACAGCACCACGTCCTACAACACCGAGACCGCGCGCATGTCGCAGTCCCAGGATGGCTACGCCACCGGTATCCTCTCGAGCCTGAGCATCGACTCCACTGGTGTGCTGTTCGCCAGCTTCAGCAATCAGCAGTCGCGCGCCATTGGCCAGGTGGCACTGGCCAGCTTCGCCAACGAGCAGGGCCTGCAGCAGATCGGCGGTACTCGCTGGACCGAAACCTACTCGTCCGGTATCCCCGGCATCGATGAGCCCAAGACCGGCACTCTGGGTAGCGTGGAGTCCAACGCCCTGGAAGGTTCCAACGTCAACCTGACCCAGGAGCTGGTCGAGCTGATCAAGGCGCAGAGCAATTACCAGGCGAACGCCAAGACCATCTCCACCGAAAGCACCATCATGCAGACCATCATTCAGATGACTTGATGGTCGCGGGTTAATGGTGTGAAGGCGAACCCCTTTGTCGTGAAGGGGTTTGTCGTTTTTGCAGGAGTGTTTCATGAAAAGGTTGCTTGTCGCGTTGCTCGCTGCCTTCTGCCTGTATCAGGCGCAGGCCGGTACTGCGCCCTGGTGGCGCTGGGAAAGCCAGGTGGATGGGCGTCTGGTGTGCTCGCAATGGTCGCCGGGGGATGGCTGGAAGCGTTTTGCCGGGCCCTACAACAATGGCGGTTGCCGCGATCGGTGATTGCCTGCCCTGGCCTCATCGCCGGCTTGCCGGCGATGAGGCCAGGGCAGACACCTGCTTTGCCGCCACCGGCAACCCGGCGCCGGATAACCGGCGTTCTCATGGTCGGCAGCTCCCCTCAAAGCCTGTATTTACGGGCTATTCCACGATTTCAAAAAGTTGGTTCGGAACTTGCTTGAGTGCTTGCACAGCAACGGCGAGCGGCAAGCAATCGCCAGTGCAGCGGAGGATGACTGTGGACAAGATGCTTTACGTGGCCATGACCGGCGCCAGCCAGAACGCGCTGGCGCAGAAGGCCCATGCCAACAACCTGGCGAACATTTCCACCAATGGTTTCCAGCGTGACCTGGAGCAGGCGCGCTCGATGCCGGTGTTTGGTGACAGCTTTCCGTCGCGGGCGTATGCCATGACCGAGCGTCCTGCCACCGACTTCAGTGAAGGGCCCATGGTCGAGACCGGGCGTGACCTGGACGTGGCGGTGGCGGGGCAGGGCTTCATTGCCGTGCAGGCCCCCGATGGCAGCGAAGCCTACGTGCGTACCGGTAGCCTGAACATCGATGCCCTCGGCGTGCTGCGCGCCGGCAATGGCATGCCGGTGATCGGCAACGGCGGCCCGATCGCCATTCCGCCAGAGCAGAAGGTCGAAGTCGGCGCTGACGGCACCATCAGCATCCGCTCCATGGGTGAAGACCCACGGGTGATGGCTGAAGTCGACCGGATCAAGCTGGTCAACCCGGACACCAAAGGCCTGACCAAGGGCCTGGACGGGCTGATCCACACCACCAACGGCCAGCCGGCTGCTGCCGACGTCAACGTTAAGGTCGTGTCGGGCTTCCTGGAGGGCAGCAACGTCAATGCCGTCGAAGAGATGACGTCGGTGCTGGCGCTGTCTCGCCAATTCGAACTGCACGTGAAAATGATGAACGCGGCCAAGGAAGGCGACGAAGCCATGGCGCGTGTTTTGCAACTCGGCTAACCACACTTGAACGGGTGCCGTAAAACAGGCGCACGAGGAGAATACTGATGCTTCCGGCTCTTTGGGTCGCTAAAACCGGCCTGTCCGCCCAGGACACCAACCTGACGGTCATTTCCAACAACTTGGCCAACGTTTCGACCACCGGCTTCAAGCGTGACCGCGCCGAATTCCAGGACCTGCTGTACCAGATCAAACGCCAGCCAGGCGCGCAGTCCACCCAGGACAGCGAACTGCCGTCGGGCCTGCAGGTCGGTACCGGTGTGCGCATCGTCGGCACTCAGAAAAACTTCCAGACCGGCAGCCTGCAGACCACCGAAAACCCGCTGGACATGGCGGTCAACGGCCGTGGTTTCTTCCAGGTGCTGCAGCCGGACGGTACGGTTTCGTACACCCGTGACGGTACCTTCCACCTGAACTCCGACGGCCAGATCGTCACCGCCAATGGTTTTGCGCTGGAGCCTGCGGTGGTCGTGCCGAACGACGCCCAGACCTTCACCGTCGGCCAGGACGGTACTGTGTCGATCACCACTGCGGGCAACCCGGCAGCGCAGGTGATCGGCAACATCCAGACCGCCGATTTCATCAACCCGGCCGGCCTGCAGGCGATCGGCGACAACCTGTTCCTGGAAACCGCTGCCAGTGGTGCCCCACAGGTCGGTACCCCAGGCCTGAACGGCTTCGGCACCACCCTGCAGCAGACCCTGGAAAACTCCAACGTCAGCACCGTGGAAGAGCTGGTGAACATGATCACCACTCAGCGCGCCTACGAGATGAACTCCAAGGTCATCTCCACCGCCGACCAGATGCTGTCGTTCGTCACCCAGCAGCTGTAAGCCCAAGTCCCTGTTACACCGTGAGGTAAGCGTCATGAATCGTCTGTTGTCCGTGTTCGCCCTGGGGGGGGCGGTGTTGCTGGCTGGTTGCGTCGCACCGACGGCCAAGCCCAACGACCCGTACTACGCGCCGGTTTTGCCGCGCACCCCGTTGCCGGCAGCGGCCAACAACGGTTCGATCTACCAGGCCGGTTTCGAGCAGAACCTGTACAGCGACCGTAAGGCGTTCCGCGTCGGTGACATCATCACCATCACGCTCAACGAACGCACCTCGGCCAGCAAGAATGCCGGTTCGCAGATCCAGAAGGACAGCAGCGCCAACATCGGCCTGACCTCGCTGTTCGGTGCCACGCCGAGCACCAACAACCCGTTCGGCAGCGGCGATCTGTCGCTGGAAGCGGGCTACAGCGGTGAACGCGCCACCAAGGGCGACAGCAAGGCTACCCAAGGCAATACGCTGACGGGTTCGGTCACTGTCACCGTCGCTGAAGTGCTGCCCAACGGCATCATCGCCGTGCGTGGTGAGAAGTGGATGACCCTGAACACCGGCGAAGAGCTGGTGCGCATCGCCGGCCTGATCCGCGCCGACGACATCGCCACCGACAACACCGTGCCGTCCACCCGTGTGGCCGATGCGCGCATCACCTATTCGGGTACCGGTTCCTTCGCCGACGCCAGCCAGCCTGGTTGGCTGGACCGTTTCTTCCTCAGCCCGCTTTGGCCCTTCTGAGTACGGATGAACATGTTCAACGTCAGGCAACTGATTGCCGCAACCTTGCTTCTGTCCTGTGCGTTCGGCGCCCATGCCGAGCGCCTGAAGGACATCGCCAGTATCTCGGGCGTGCGTTCCAACCAGTTGATCGGTTACGGCCTGGTGGTGGGGCTCAACGGCACGGGTGACCAGACCACCCAGACGCCATTCACCCTGCAGACGTTCAACAACATGCTGTCGCAGTTCGGCATCAAAGTGCCCGCCGGCTCCGGCAACGTGCAGCTGAAAAACGTCGCTGCGGTGTCGGTGCATGCCGACCTGCCGCCATTCGCCAAGCCGGGCCAGGTGGTGGACATTACCGTGTCCTCGATCGGCAACTCCAAGAGCCTGCGCGGCGGCAGCCTGCTGATGACGCCGCTCAAGGGTATCGACGGCAACGTCTATGCGATCGCCCAGGGCAACCTGGTGGTCGGCGGCTTCGATGCCGAAGGCCGCGATGGCTCGAAGATCACCGTCAACGTTCCGTCGGCAGGCCGTATCCCGGGTGGCGCTTCGGTGGAGCGTGCAGTACCGAGTGGTTTCAACCAGGGCAATAGCCTGACGTTGAACCTCAACCGGCCCGACTTCACCACCGCCAAGCGTATCGTCGACAAGGTCAACGAACTGCTGGGCCCAGGCGTGGCCCAGGCCGTGGATGGCGGCTCGGTACGCGTCAGCGCGCCGATGGACCCGACCCAGCGTGTGGACTACCTGTCGATCCTCGAAAACCTGGAGATCGACCCGGGCCAGGCTGTCGCCAAGGTCATCATCAATTCGCGTACCGGCACCATCGTGATCGGCCAGAACGTCAAGGTCTCGCCGGCGGCGGTGACCCACGGCAGCCTGACCGTGACCATCACCGAAGACCCGATCGTCAGCCAGCCGGGGCCGTTCTCCAATGGTGAGACGGCCGTGGTGCCGCGCTCGCGGGTCAACGCGCAACAGGAAGCCAAGCCGATGTTCAAGTTCGGCCCGGGCACCACGCTGGATGAAATCGTCCGTGCGGTGAACCAGGTGGGCGCAGCGCCCAGCGACCTGATGGCCATCCTCGAAGCCCTGAAACAGGCCGGCGCCTTGCAGGCCGACCTGATCGTGATCTGAGGACGCCACGCATGAACTCGAAAAGCCTGGTTTCCAGCGCGGCCGACAGCGGCGCCTACACCGACCTCAATCGCCTGAGCTCGCTCAAGCACGGTGATCGCGACAGCGACGCCAATGTGCGCAAGGTGGCCCAGGAGTTCGAGTCGCTGTTCATCAGCGAAATGCTCAAGGCCTCGCGCAAGGCCAGTGATGTACTGGCCGATGACAACCCGATGAACAGCGCGACGGTCAAGCAGTACCGCGACATGTACGACCAGCAGCTGGCTGTGAGCATGTCCCGCGAGGGCGGCGGTATCGGCCTGCAGGACGTGCTGGTGCGCCAGCTGTCGAAGAACAAGAGCGCGCCGGTCAACACCAGCCCGTTCCCGCGTATCGAGGGTAGTGCGCCGGCGCTGTGGGGCAACAAGGTAGCCGAGCCGGTACATGCCGCGCAGTCGGCTGCCAGCCGCAACGACGTTGCCGCGCTCAATTCACGGCGCCTGGCGTTGCCGGGCAAGCTGACCGACCGCCTGCTGGCCGGTATCGTGCCCTCGGTGGGCAACCCGGCGGCAGCCACCAATACCGCCGCCGTGCCGGCCCGCGATGGGCAGCAGGTGGCGCAGAGCTTTGCCGTGCCCGAACGCGGCCTGCGCATTACCGGCCGTGCCGTGGCGCAGCCTCCTTTGGCGCCGAAGAAAGCGTTCGCCGACAGCGACGCATTCGTCGCCACCATGCTGCCGATGGCCGAACAAGCCGCCAAGCGTATCGGTGTCGACCCGCGTTACCTGGTGGCCCAGGCCGCCCTGGAAACCGGTTGGGGCAAGTCGGTCATGCGCAACAGCGATGGCAGCAGCAGCCACAACCTGTTCGGCATCAAGGCCACGGGCAATTGGGAAGGCGATTCGGCGCGGGCGATCACCAGCGAGTTCCGTGACGGCCAGTTCGTCAAGGAGACGGCAGCGTTCCGCTCGTACGATTCCTACCAGGACAGCTTCCACGACCTGGTGAGCCTGCTGCAGAACAATTCCCGCTATCAAGAAGCGGTGAAGGCGGCCGATAAGCCAGAACAGTTCGTGCAAGAGTTGCAAAAGGCCGGGTACGCCACCGACCCGAATTACGCCAGCAAGATCTCGCAGATCGCAAGACAGATGAAGTCGTACGAGAGCTATGCATCGCTCGGTACCACAACACCACTTTAAGGGTATGGAAACATGGCGAGTTTGATCAACATTGGCATGTCGGGGTTGTCGGCTTCCCAGTCGGGTCTGCATACCACAGGCAACAACATCGCCAACGCCGATGTCGCCGGGTACTCCCGTCAGCAGAACATCCAGCGTGCCAAAGGCTCGCTCCAGGAAGGCCAGTTGTTCATGGGCACCGGTACCACGCTGGCGGATGTGCGCCGGGTGTACAACGCCTTCCTGGATGCACAGTTGCAGACCGCCACCTCGCTCAACAGTGACAGCACCGCCTACCTGAATCAGGTCACGCCGCTCAACAACTTGTTGTCTGACAGCAACACCGGTATCACTGGCGCGCTGACCAACTTCTTTTCTGCCTTGCAGAGCGCCGCCAACAAACCGACCGAAGATGCTTCCCGCCAGCTGTTGTTAAGCAATGCCGATGCGTTGGCCAATCGCTTCAACAGCCTGTCTGCCCAGTTCAAGGAGCAGAACACCAACATCAATGGCAACTTGAGCTCGATGACCGCCCGGATCAACGAGCTGACCTCCAGTATCGCGCAGTACAACGAGCAGATTTCCAAGGTTTCGGCAGTCAATGGTCAGCCCAACGACCTGCTCGATCAGCGCAACGAGGCCGTGCGCCAGCTCAATGAGTTGGTGGGTGTGCAAACCGTCGAGCGTGACGGCAATATCGACGTCTACCTGAAGAACGGCCAGTCGCTGGTACTGGGCAAGACCACCAACAAGATGAGCGCTGAACCCAGCGCCACCGACCCTACGCAGTTTGCGATCAAGCTCGATCGTGGCAGCACCACCATGGACATCACCAACAGCATCACCGGTGGTGAAATGGGTGGGCTGTTGCGCTACCGGAGTGAAACCCTGGCGCCGGCCATGAACGAGCTGGGTCGTATCGCGCTGGTGGTGTCGCAGCAGATCAACTCGCAGCTCGGCCAAGGTATCGACAAGAACGGTGAATTCGGCGCTGCTCTGTTTGGCGACATCAATAGCGACAAAGCCATGTCTGCGCGCAGCACTGCCAAGATTGGCAATGCTGGCGACGCCGCCCTGAACGTTGTCATCCGCGATACCGGCAAGCTGAGCACCAGTGACTATCAGGTGACGTTCGTTGGCCCGACCGCGGATAAGTTCCAGGTCAAGAAGCTGCCTTACGGCACGGACATGGGCACCTACAGCACCAACGACGACCCGGCACCGGTGATCGACGGTTTCAGCATCGACCTCAAGAGCGGTACTGCTGCAGTGGGGGACAGCTTCAAGATCACCCCGACCCGCAATGCCTCGGCAGAAATCGATGTGGTCCTCACTGACGCCAAGCGGCTGGCCTTGGCCGCACCGCTGACCGCCACATCCGGCAGCGGCAATTCCGGTACTGGTGTCATCACCCAGCCGGTCCTGACCTCGGTGCTGGACATCGCCGACCCTGCCCAGCGTCTGGAGCTGCAAACCGGCATAAAGTATTCCACCCCGGTGCGCCTGGTGTTCGGTGACGAAACCACCTCACCGCAAACCTACGAAGCCTTCGATGCCAAGGGCAACAGTATTGGCACCGGCACCTTCATTCCGGGGCAAAGCAATACCCTGAAGCTCGATGTGCCAATGATCGATGCCTCGGGCAACCCGATCAATGACGCCAGCGGCGTCCAGAAGTCATTCAGCTTCGAGATGGATGTAGCCGGCTCGCCCAAGAATGGCGACAGCTTTACCGTATCGTTGACCGGCGCAGGCTCCTCGGACAACCGCAATGCACTGTCCCTGCAGGAGCTGCAGACCAAACAGACGATGGACATTGGTTCGACCAAGGGCATCAGCATTACCGATGCCTACGGCAAACTGGTGGAAAGTGTGGGTGCCCAGGCCAAGCAGGGCCAGATGGACACCCAGGCAACCGGCGTCATCCTTACCCAGGCTGCCGGTGCCCGTGATTCGTTGTCCGGCGTGCAGCTGGATGAAGAAGCCAGCAACCTGATCAAGTACCAGCAGTACTACACGGCCTCGTCGCAGATCATCAAGACGGCGCAGGACATCTTCAACACCCTGATCGCTGCGCTTTAAGGAGTATTGATCCATGCGTATTTCCACGGCCCAGTTCTACCAGACCAGCGCGGCGAACTACCAGCGCAACTATTCCAACCTGATCAAGACCAACGAAGAGGCCAGTTCCTTCGTCAGGGTCAATACCGCTGCCGATGATCCGGTGGGGGCTGCACGTCTGCTGCAGCTGGGTAATCAGGCAGACATGCTGGCCCAGTACAAGACCAACGCGACAAACATCACCAACTCGCTGAACCAGACCGAGACCACGCTCAATTCGATCAACACGATCCTGACGCGGGTCAACGAGCTGGCGATCGAGTCGGGTAATGCCGGCTACACCGACACCGAACGCAAGGCCAAGGCAGCCGAGCTGGGGCAGTTGGAAGACCAGCTGTTGAGCCTCATGAACAGCCGTGATGAGAACGGCCAGTACCTGTTTGCCGGTTCCAGTACCGACACCGCGCCGTTTGTGCGCAATGCCGATGGTACCTACTCTTATCAGGGTGACCAGACCCAGCTGGAGCTGCAGGTTGGTGACATGCTCAAGATGGCCGGCAACAGCTCTGGCTATAGCGTATTCGAGCAAGCCCTCAACACCAGCCGCACCGAAACCAGCCTGAGCGCCCCCGCGGTGGATGATGGCCGCGTGAAGCTGTCCAATGGGCAAGTGTCCGGCAGCGTCACGTACAACGATCGCTTCCGCAGTGGTCAGCCGTACACAGTCACCATGCTCAGCAGTACCGAGTTCAGCATCACCGACAGCTTGGGCAACGATGTGACCGCCGAGGCCACCCAGGGCGGTAAATTCGATCCCGATACCGTAGGCGGATCGATGATCAGCTTCCGTGGTGTGGACATGCGGCTGAACATCAACCTTCAGGACGGCGACGTTCCGGATGCAGCGGTGGCAGGTCATACCTTCACCCTGCAAAGCAAGCCCGATACCATCACTGCGACCCGTAGCCCGGGCAACCCGTCGAGTGCTCAGGTATCGTCGATCAGCATCACTGATCCGGCCCAGTACAAAGCGATGTTTCCCAATGGCGGTGCGGTCATCAAGTTCACCAGCGCCACGGACTTCGAACTCTATGCCCAGCCGCTGACCGCTGACAGCCGCCCGGTGGCCAGTGGTGCCATGACTGGCAACGTCGCCTCGGCTGCCGGTGTGGACTTCACCTTCACCAGCACGCCCGCGCAGCAGTCCGGTGACCAGTACGTGGTGAACGTCGACAACCACCAGACCCAAAACGTTCTGGACACCGTCGCCCAGTTGCGTACGGCGTTGAGCAAGCCGATCGACGGCGACAACGCGGCCTACCAGCAACTGCGTGCAGACCTGGATTCGGCCATCGCCAATATCCAGAGCGGTCAGGACGCGCTCAACACGGCAGTCACCGATATCGGTGCCCGTGGCAAGGCGCTGGAAATCCAGCAGAACACCAACGAGAGTCTGAGCATTGCCAACAGCACCACGCAGTCGTCGATCCGTGACTCGGACCCTGCCACCGTGCTGGTCCGCCTTACCCAGCAGCAGACCTTGCTTCAGGCTTCGCAGGCGGCTTTCGCACGCGTCAGCCAGCTGAGCCTGTTCAACGCCATCGGTTAAGTGCGCCCGTCGCCTTCACCGCTTACCCCTAAGGTACGCGGTGAAGGCGCATTGATTTCCCCGTAGTATCGACTGTTCTGAATTCCCTGCGGGCAGTCATCGGTCGAGAGATTTCCTCGTGAACCCAGCCCCTCTAGTCAGCCTCGTCATTCCCGCCTGCAACCCCCGTTACTTCCGTACTGCTCTGGTCAGCGCCCTGGCTCAGGATTACGCAAACCTCGAAGTCATCGTCTGCGACGACAGCCCAGGTACGCAGATAGAGGCGGTGGTCGATGAGCTGCGCAGTCTTGCACGTCATCCACTGATTTACTTGCGTAACCCGCAACCGCTGGGTTTTGCCGGGAATTTGCAACACGGGCTGGAGCAGAGCCAGGGCGACTACATCAAGTTCCTCTGTGACGATGACCGCCTGATGGCCGATTGCGTGTCCAGCCAGGTGCGACTGTTCCAGGCCCATGAAGATGTCAGCCTGGTCGCGGCCAGGCGCTACCTGATAGATGGCGAAGATCACATGCTGCCGCAGCGCCTGGAGACCAGCCCGGTCACCTTTGGCGACACACTGTTCAACGGTGACGACCTGCTGGATTTCTTCGAGACGCGCCAGCTCAACTTCATCGGCGGGCTGAGCAGCGTGCTGGTGCGTACCCGCGATCTGCGTGAATTGCTGCCTGCGCTGGCGCCGGGCTTTGTGGCAATGCTCGATTTCGTGTTGTTCGTGTGCCTGCTGCGTCGCGGCCATCTGGGCGTGACCGCCGGGGTGCACTGTGTCGAGCGGGTTCATCCCGACCAACTGCGTCGCCAGAGCGATGTGAAGGCTGCCGCTACCAGTGAATCACAACACCTGCGCGACATGTTCGCCGCGCGCACTGCAGTACGTGAGCCGTTCTCCGGTTGGGTGCGGGTGCAAATCCTCCAGGGCGACGAGGGCGATACCCAGCGTATCTGGGAGAACCTGTTCCTGATCCATATCCTGCGTTGCTTGCAGGCGATCCAGGAATCTCATGTCGGCAGCGACAGCGACAGCTTTGCCGAGCTGTACAGCAAATGGCTGGCCTGCCGACAGGATCCGCTGGTGCTCGCGCGTCTGATGCGCCTTAGCGAGCACTGGCCAACTCGTCCGCGTATCGTGCCCGTGGTTATCGACAGCGAGGGTGATGCACAAGCTCTGCAGGTTACCCTGGACAGCATTGAGCGCCAGGCCTATGGCGCAGAGATGACGCTGGTATTGTCCAGCGCGCCGCTGCCAGGCGGCCCAGATGTTCGCAGGGTCCACCAGCCATTGCAGGCCGACTGGGCTGAACAACTGAACACGGCATTTGACCAGTTGGGCGAGGTGGACTGGATCTACCTGCTGCGTGCTGGCGACCGGCTCAATGCCTTCAGCCTGATGCTCCTGGCCGAGCGGGTCGTATCGCGCCCGCAGATCGCCTGCTGCTATGGCGATGAGGGGGGCGTGCGGGATGAGGCGTCCGTAGAGCCGGTGTTCAAGCCCGACTTCAACCTCGATTTGATGCGCGGCTACCCTTATACCGGTCGCATGCTGGCGTTCTCGCTTGACGCCTTGCGGGCACTGGGCGGTTTCACGCCCGGATATCGCGAGCTGGCGCCGCACGATCTACTCTGGCGTCTTGTGGAAAGCTGCGGCCCGCATGCCATCGAGCACATTCCGGAAGTGCTGGCCGAAAGCGCGTTCAGCTACGCTGCCTGGCTGTCTTCGCAGGCAGTGGTTGAGGAAAATCCGAAACTGCTGGATGCCCACCTCAAGCGCTTGGGCGTGACCTACCGGCTGCAGAACAGTGGCGGGGCAATCAACCAGGTCCGCTACCTGCACGCCACCCAGCCACTGGTAAGCCTGGTGATCAGTGCCCAGGACCAGTTGCCTGCCCTCGAGCGCTGCCTGGAAAGCGTGCTTGAGAAGACCGCCTACGGTCACTACGAAGTGCTGATTGTCGACAATGCCAGTCAAGGTGCCGAGACTCACGCCTGGCTCACCGCCCTTCAACAGCTGGGCGAAGACAAGTTGCGGGTCCTGATGCTGGGCGAGCTGGCCAGCTTCGCCGCTGTGCAGAACCTTGCCGCGCAACACGCCCGGGGTGAATACCTGCTGATGCTGAGCCCTTTCGCTGTGGTCACCGAGCCAGACTGGCTCGACGCACTGCTCAGCCATGGCCAGCGCCCTGAAGTCGGAGCGGTGGGTGCCAAGCTCTGCAACGCCCACGGTCTGATCGTGCATGCGGGCGGCGTGCTGGGCCTGCGTGGCGCCGTGGGGTCGCCGTTCGTGGGCGAGCCGATGGAGGCGGGCGGTTACATGCAGCGTTTGCAAGTGGCGCAGAATTATTCTGCTGTCGGGGCTGATTGCCTGTTGGTGCGCAAAGAGCTGTTCCTGTCGTTGGGCGGGCTCAATGAAAGCGTCTTCAGCCTGGCCTTCAGCGATATCGACCTGGGCCTGCGCCTGGGCGAAGCCGGGTACCTTGTGGTGTGGGCGCCGGATGCCCGGCTGGTACTGGACCCGCCAGCGCCGGCGGCGATCGATGCGCAGGCTGAAGCCGAGCGCCAGGCCCGGCTGGCGCAGCAGCATGATGCCTTCTTCAAGGCTTGGATGCCGGTGGTAGCGCGTGACCCCGCTTACAATATCAACCTGTCCCTGAACGGCTCCAGCTTCTGCCTGGATCCGGGCCTCAAGGCCGCCTGGATGCCTTTCGTCAGCCGTCCACTGCCCCATGTGCTGGCGTTGCCAATGAACAAGACTGCGGTCGGGCATTACCGGGTGATCCAGCCGCTGGTCGAGCTGGAGAAGGCTGGCTGGGTGACCCAGCAGCAGTACTTCGAGATACCGAGCAGCGTCGAGCTGGAGCGCAGCTCGCCGGATGTGGCAATTCTGCAGGGGCGTTATACCGAAGGGTTCGTCAAGGAGATCGAGCGCCTCAAGACCTTCTCCAAGGGCTTTTGCATCTACGAGCTGGACGACTACGTGATTGATGTGCCGAAGAAGAACGGGCACCTCAAGCACACGCCAAAAGATCTGGAAAAGTCCCTGCGCCGAGGTATCGAACGCTGTGATCGGCTGGTGGTCTCGACCCAGGCGCTGGCGGATGCCCTGCATGACACCCATAGCGATATCCGGGTAATGCCGAACATGCTGGCCGAGCAGCTCTGGGCCGGTTTGCGTAGCCAGCGCCGCAGCGCGCGCAAGCCGCGGGTGGGTTGGGGCGGTGGCACCAGCCATACCGGCGACCTGGAAGTGATTGCCGAGGTGGTCAAGACCTTGGCGAACGAAGTCCAATGGGTGTTCTTCGGTATGTGTCCGCCGGCATTGCGGCCCTACATCAGCGAGTTCCATCCGCCGGTGCCGCTGGAGCTGTACCCGGCCAAGCTCGCCAGCCTGAACCTGGACCTGGCCTTGGCGCCACTGGAGTATCACATCTTCAATGACTGCAAGAGCAACTTGCGCTTGCTGGAATACGGCGCGTGCGGGTACCCGGTGATCGTCACCGATACCCGTGCCTATGAAGGCTACTTGCCGTGCACGCGGATCAAGACCAACAGCACCGCCGAGTGGCTGGAGGCGATCCGCATGCACCTGGCGGACCCTGACGAAAGTTTCCGCCAGGGCGACCGGCTGAAGCAGGAAGTGCTGCGTGACTACGTACTGCGCGAAGAGCACGTTCAGCATTGGTACAGCGGCTGGATGCCGGGCTGACTGCGGGGTGTATGGACGACACCAATAAATCGCCTTCTGGCGCGTTTCCTGCAAGCCCTCCGTCATATCGCCATAAATCGTGCAGCCACACGACTTATGGCGGGTGACGAACACGAGGAGACGACATGAAGGCGGTAATTCTGGCGGGTGGACTGGGCACGCGTATCAGCGAGGAGTCTCACCTCAAGCCCAAACCCATGATCGAAATCGGTGGGAAGCCAATTCTCTGGCACATCATGAAGCAGTACTCGGCTCACGGCATCCACGATTTCGTGATCTGCCTGGGCTACAAGGGCTACGCGATCAAGGATTTCTTCGCCAACTACTTCCTGCACACCTCGGACGTCACCTTCGACATGCGCGAAAACCGCATGGACGTGCACCAGAACTACAGCGAGCCATGGCGCGTGACCCTGGTCGACACCGGTGAAGAAACCATGACCGGTGGCCGCCTGCGCCGCGCCGCTCGCTACCTTGAGGGCGAAGATGCCTTCTGTTTCACCTACGGGGACGGTGTTTCGGACCTGAACATCGGCGCCCTGGTGGATTTCCACCTGGCCCACGGCAAACTCGCCACCGTTACTGCGGTACAGCCTCCTGGGCGCTACGGCGCGCTGGCACGCGACGGCGACAGCGTCACCGGTTTCGTCGAAAAGCCCCGTGGTGACGGTGGCTGGATCAACGGTGGCTTCTTCGTGCTTTCGCCCAAGGTGCTCGACTACATCGCCAACGATCAGACTTCCTGGGAGTCGGAGCCGCTTGCCTGCCTGGCCGCTGAGTCGCAACTGAACGCCTTTGAGCATGATGGCTTCTGGCATCCAATGGATACGCTGCGTGACAAGAACCATCTGGAACAACTCTGGCAAAGCGGGGAGGCTCCATGGAAGCAGTGGGCCTGAGTCCAGCGTTCTGGCAGGGCAAGCGTGTTCTGCTCACCGGTCACACGGGTTTCAAGGGCAGTTGGCTGGCGCTCTGGTTACGTGAGCTCGGCGCTCAGGTCACAGGCTTCGCGCTGGACCCTGGCACCGAACCAAGCCTGTTCGAACTTGCCCAGGTCGGCAGCGACATTGCCGACGTGCGCGGCGACCTGCGCGACCTCGGCGCGCTGCTTGAAGCGGTGGCCCAGGCCCAGCCGGAAATCGTCCTGCACCTGGCGGCTCAGCCACTGGTGCGCGAGGCCTACCGTGACCCGCTAGGTACCTATTCCAGCAACGTGATGGGCACCCTTAACCTGCTTGAAGCGGTGCGCCAGGTTGGCGGGGTGCGTGCGTGCGTCCTGGTCACCACCGACAAGGTCTATGCCAACCAGGAATGGCCCTGGCCGTACCGCGAGAACGAGGCCCTGGGCGGGCATGACCCGTACAGCAGCAGCAAGGCCTGCTGCGAGCTGCTGGCGCAGTCCTACGCCGCGTCATTCTTCCCGGCCGCCGAGCATGCCGAACACGGCGTGGCCCTGGCCACCGCGCGCGCCGGCAATGTACTGGGCGGCGGAGACTTTGCCGCAGAGCGGCTTGTCCCCGATGTGCTCAAGGCTTGGTCGGCCGGGTCGCCGGTCACCCTGCGCTACCCGCAGGCCGTGCGCCCTTGGCAGCACGCCCTGGAACCGCTGGCCGGCTACCTGCAGTTGGCCGAGCGCCTGTATACCCAGGGGCCGGCCTGCGCCGGTGCGTGGAACTTCGGCCCGAGCGAAGGCGACATGTGCAGCGTCGGTGAGGTGGTCGACCGCCTGGCCCGGCAATGGCCGCAGGCACCAGGGGTGCGGGTCGAGCCAAGCGAGTTGCATGAAGCAGGGTTGCTACGCCTGGACAGCTCTCGTGCCCGCCAGGTGCTGGGCTGGCGCACGCGCTGGTCGTTGCACGAATGCCTGCAGCACACGCTCGACTGGCACCTGGCGTGGCAGCGTGGCGATAACATGCGCGCCGTCACGCTGCACCAGCTGAACCTGTACACGGAGTTGCCGTGACTGATCTGCTGCTGCAAGCCTTGCCACTGGGTGGCCTGTTCAGTGTCCAGCACAAGCGCCATGGCGATGCCCGCGGGCAGTTCGCGCGGCTGTTCTGCGAATCCAGCCTGGGCGCCCTGGGTGCGCCGTTCCATGTGCGCCAGATCAACCACTCGCACACTCAGGGCTCAGGTAGCGTACGCGGCCTGCACTACCAGACCGGCGACACCCCGGAGGCCAAGCTGATCACCTGCCTGCGCGGTGAGGTGTGGGACGTGGCAGTGGACCTTCGCGAAGGCTCGCCAACCTTCCTGCACTGGCACGCCGAACACTTGCGGGCCGGCGATGGCCGCAGCCTGTTGATACCGGCCGGCTTTGCCCATGGTTTCCAGGTGCTGAGCGAGGATGCCGAGCTGCTTTACCTGCACAGTGCCGACTATGCGCCGGGCCGCGAAGGCGGGCTGTCGGTACTCGATCCGAAGTTGGCCATCCGTTGGCCGCTTGCTGTCAAGAATCTGTCGGCCCGGGATGCCGCTCATCCCTGGCTGGACCTGTCGTTTACCGGAGTGCGTCCATGAACTGCCGTGGCTGTGGTACCTGCCTGAGCCTGCCCCTGATCGACCTTGGCACTGCGCCGCCGTCCAACGCCTACCTGCGCGCTGACCAACTGGCCGCGGCCGATGCCTGGGTGCCGCTTAAAGTGGCGGTGTGTGAGCAGTGCTGGCTGGTGCAGACCGAGGATTACACCCGCGCCGAGACGCTGTTCGATGCCGACTATGCGTATTTCAGCTCCTATTCCAGTTCGTGGCTGGCCCATGCCCGCGACTATGTCGGGCAGATGGTCGAGCGTTTCGGCCTGAACGGCGAGAGCCGGGTGGTGGAAATCGCCGCCAATGACGGTTATCTGTTGCAGTATGTGGCCGAGCGCGGCATTCCGTGCCTCGGTGTCGAACCCACCCGAAGCACTGCGCAGGCGGCCCGGGAGAAAGGGCTGCAGATTCGTGAGGTGTTCTTCGGCGAACAGGCCGCCCGTGACCTGGCGAGTGAAGGTTGGTCGGCTGACCTGATGGCCGCCAACAACGTGCTCGCCCACGTGCCGGACATCAACGATTTTCTGCGCGGTTTCGCGGCCCTGCTCAAAGCCGATGGTGTGGCTACTTTCGAGTTTCCGCACCTGCTGCGCCTGATGGCCGAGCAGCAGTTCGATACCCTGTACCATGAGCATTACTCCTACCTGTCACTGACGGCGGTCAACACGCTTTGTGCTCGCAACGGCCTGGTGATCTTCGATGTCAGCGAATTGCCGACCCATGGCGGATCGTTGCGGGTTTTCGTGCAGCGCGCCGATGGCCCGCGCCCACGCCAGGCCAGTGTCGACGACCTGCTTGGCATCGAGGCGCGGGTCGGTGTCAGCACGGCGGCGTTCTACAGCACCCTTGCACCGGCGGCGCAGCGGATCAAGCACCAGCTGCTGCGCTTCCTGTTGCAGGCCAAGGCCGAAGGCAAACGAGTGGTTGGCTATGGCGCCGCAGCAAAGGGCAACACCCTGTTCAACTACGCAGGCGTGAAGCCCGACCTGCTAGCCTGGGTGGCCGACGCCAACCCGCACAAGCAGGGCAAGTTCCTGCCGGGCAGCCGAATTCCCGTGGTCGCCCCCGAGCGCCTGGCCATCGAGCGGCCGGACTATGTGCTGGTACTGCCGTGGAACCTGCTCAAGGAAGTCAGCGAGCAGCAGGCGCACATCCGCAAATGGGGCGGGCGCTTTGTGATCGCCGTGCCTGAGCTGACCGTCCTGTGACCGCGATGAAGGTGCTTGTCACCGGTGCCACTGGCTTTGTGGGCCGGCATCTGGTCGCCGCCTTGCTGGCGCGCGGGTACCGGGTGCGTGCGCTGGCACGTCGTCTGGAGCCGGCTCAAGCCATGCCGTGGTTCGGCCAGGTCGATTTCGTCGGCGCCGATCTGCATGACCCGCAGCTGGACGTCAATCAGTTGTGCGACGGCATCGATGCGCTGGTGCACCTGGCCTGGCCAGGCCTGCCGAATTATCAAGGGCTGTTCCACCTGGAGCGCAACTTGATGGCTGACTATGCCTTCATCAAGCGTGCCGTCGCAGCCGGTGTCGGCCAGGTGCAGGTGGCCGGCACCTGTTTCGAATACGGCCTGCGCAATGGCGCGCTGGACGAGGCGCTGGCCTGCCAGCCGGCCAACCCTTACGGGCTGGCTAAGCACAGCTTGCGCCTGTTCCTCGAAAGCCTGGCCCGCCAGCAACCGTTCAACCTGCAGTGGGTGCGCCTGTTCTACCTGTTCGGCGAGGGGCAAAACCCAGGCAGCCTGCTGGCAGCCTTGGACCGCGCAATCGACCAGGGGCAACCGCATTTCGACATGTCAGGTGGCGAGCAACTGCGCGACTACCTTGCTATCGAAAGCGCCAGTACATATCTGGCCGACCTGCTCGGGCAGCGCGATTTCAGCGGCGTGGTCAATTGCTGCAGCGGCCAGCCGATATCGGTACGCAAGCTGGTGGAAGCCCGCATCGCCGAGCGCAACGCCACCCTTGCGCTGAACCTTGGCCATTACCCTTATCCTGCCCACGAACCCATGGCGTTCTGGGGCGATGCCCGCAAGTTGCAGGCTCTGCTGGGAGCACGCCATGAAACATGAGTTGTATCGCGCTACCGGCCTGCCGGTGCTGCAGAACCGTACCTTTGCCGATGCCCGATCGGCCCGAGCCTCAGCCAGCGCCGACATGCGTCTGGTGCAGGATAGCCGCACCGGGTTGGTCTACAACGACGCTTTCGACGCCGACAAGCTCAGCTACGACAGCGACTATCAGAACGAGCAGGCGCATTCGGCGCGCTTCCAGCGCCACCTGGACGATGTCGAAGATGTCATCGCCCGCCACTTCAGGGGCCAGCGCCTGATCGAAGTGGGCTGTGGCAAAGGCTGGTTCCTCGAACTGTTGCGCGAGCGCGGCTATGCCGTCACCGGCATCGACCCTGCCTACGAGGGCGACAACCCGGACGTGGTCAAAGCGCCCTTCACCCGTGAGTTGAACCGCCAGGCCGAAGCCATCGTGTTGCGCCATGTGCTCGAGCACATTCAGGACCCGGTCACGTTCCTTGCCGCCATCGCCGATGCCAATGGCGGTGCAGGGCAGATATACATCGAAGTGCCGTGCCTGGACTGGATCATCGAGCACAAAGCGTGGTTTGACCTGTTCTACGAGCATGTCAATTACTTCCGCCTGGCCGACCTGCACCGCCTGTTCCGCACGGTCGCCGAGGCCGGTCACCTGTTCGATGGCCAGTACCTGTACATCGTTGCCGACCTTGCCAGCCTGCGCACCACGCTCGAGCCCGTGCCGCCGCTGTCGTTGCCGGCCGATTTCAGTGCCAGCCTGCAGCATGCCGCATGTCTGGTGCGCCGCGATGCCGGACGTGGTTCGGCGATCTGGGGCGCATCGTCCAAGGGCGTGATCTATTCGCTGTTCCTGCAGCGTGCCGGTGCTCCGGTGGACCAGGTTATCGACATCAATCCTGCCAAGCAGGGTCGCTACCTGCCGTTAAGTGGCGCGCGGGTGTCATCGCCGCAAGAGGCGATGCAAAGCCTGCCGGATGGCGCCCACCTGTTCGTGATGAATTCCAATTACCTCGAGGAAATCCGCCGCATGACCGATGGCCGTTTTGTCTATCACGCCGTCGACAATGCCGATTTCACCGACCAGCCAACCGAGTAAAGAACCATGACCGACACGCCGATCAAAGCCTTCGAAGCCGAGTGCAACGCGCAGATCGCCTCCCAGGGCGAAGACAAGGAGCTGCAGCAACTGTCTCGCGACTTCTTCAACAAGTCCGCCGAGCACAAGTACAGCTACCATTTTTCGTGGATGGGCCGGCCGATCATCCAGTTGCCCCAGGACATGATGGCGATGCAGGAGATCGTCTGGCAGGTCAAGCCTGACCTGATCATCGAGTGCGGCATCGCTCACGGCGGTTCGATCCTCTACTACGCCTCCCTGCTGGAGCTGCAGGGCCATGGTGAGGTGCTTGGCATCGACATCGACATCCGCCCGCACAACCGCCAGGCCATCGAGGCGCACCCGATGAGCAAGCGCGTGCGCATGATCGAAGGCTCGAGCATCGATGCCGACATCGCCGGGCAGGTCAGGGCGCTCGCCGAAGGCAAGAAGGTCATCCTGGTGCTCGACTCCAACCACACGCATGAGCACGTGCTCAAGGAGCTGGAGCTGTATGCGCCGCTGGTGGCCGTGGGCAGTTACTGCGTGGTGATGGACACCGTGGTCGAGGACATGCCGGCAGACTTCTTCCCCGATCGCCCGTGGGGGCCTGGCGACAACCCCAAGACCGCAGTTTGGGAATACCTCAAGGGTAACGACAGCTTCGAAATCGACTATCAGCTGCAGAACAAGCTGTTGGTCACCGTAGCACCGGACGGCTACCTGCGCCGGGTTCGCTGAGACATTCAACAGAGTTCGATTTCTTCGGCGGCAACGCCAATGGTGGGTAAGACTATGCAAGGCAATTTCTCGGCAGACCAGGCAGCCACACTGCGCGAGCGGTTCACGCTGGTATTGATGACGCACAACCGGCCGGCGTTCCTGCAGCGCACGCTGCAGTATTACAGCGGCTATCGGTGCTCGATCCTCGTGCTGGATTCCTCGAGCGAATCGGCCGAGGTGATGGCCGCGCAGTACCCCGGCATCGAGTACCTGCACCTGCCACAGTTTTCCTACCAGGGCTTCCAGGCCAAGCTGGCCTATGGTGTGGGCCGGGTGAACACGCCGTTCATGGCCTTCGCCGCTGATGACGATTTCCTGCTGTACGACGGGCTGAACCAGTCGCTGGACTTCCTTGAGGCCAACCCCGATTACGGCATGTGCCATGGCTACAGCATGATGTACCTGGCTGAGGCCACTGGCGTCAGCTACTACCGTCGGGACAAGAAGGTTAGCGAGGATTATGCTCACCCTCGGGCTGAACAGCGCGTGATGGACTACATTGGGGAGTTTATCCCACCATTCTTTGCGGTTACGCGGACTGCGTTGCTACACCGTTGGTTCGAATTGCTGCCTGATGGTACAAGCTTTGAATGGCAGGAAATCGGCCATGTATATTTCCTGCTGGCCAATGCCAATGCACGGATCCTGCCGATGCCGTACGCGGTGCGTGAAGCCAACTATGGCAACTCAGAGCACAAGACCGAAGTGATTCACGTGCTCAGCTTTACTGATGCCAAATCGGTGGCCGGGCGCGAAGCGTTCGCCGACTTTCTTGCTGGACTGCCGACGGCCATTGAAGGGCTGGATCGTGCTGGTTTGCGTAAGCACGCACTGGAATGTTTCGCGTCAATGTCTCAGAGCCTGTTTCAGCGCAAGGCCCTCACCTTGGAGAAAGTGTGGAGCTCAAAGTGGGCCGATCCACTGAAACCGCCGGTGCGCACCTTCCTGCCATCACAATACGTTGAAATGCCGTTCTACAACCAGGCCTTCTTCGACCAGCTCACCGCGCTCGAATTCCTCATCCATGCCATGCCAGCCGGGCGCCTGCAGTTGCAGCAACTGGAGCCGCTGCTGCTGCGCCAGGAGCACCTGCTGCAAGCGCAGGCCAACGACACCCCTGGCACCGTCGGTACTCGCCTGTGGGGCGCGCTGGGGCACAATGCCTTTAACCGCGAGGTGGTGCGTCGCCTGGCCGAGCACCTGCGCGACAACGACGAGGGCGATGAAAGCGAGGCGCTGTTCGCCTGGCTCGCGCGCTTGGAAGGCGTGTTGAAGCAGAGCGGTCGCGAATTGCTCGGCAGCATGCGTTCGGGCCGTCTACTTGAATGGCTGGAGGCGCGCAAGCCGGACACCGCCGCGCTAGCGACCATCAACGAGCACCTGGCGCTGCATCAGGGTGGTCCGCAGTTCGGCATTCTGCTGTTGGACCTGGACAACAACATGGCCAAGCTCCAGGACACGTTCGACAGCCTGCTGGGCGGCCTGAGCAAGGCGTTCCGGATCATGGTCTTCACCACAGGCGAGCCGCCTGTGGCCACCTCGCTGCAGAACACCCTGCATTTCATCAAGGTCAGCCGCGAAGACTACGTCGAGCGGATCAACCAGATCGCCCGGCAGACGGCCTGCGAATGGCTGTTGCTGGCTGATGCGGGTGACCGTTTCACCGCCACCGGTCTTTTGCGCGCCAGCCTCGAGCTGCTGAACGCTCCCGATTGCCGCGCGGTCGCTGTAGACGAGATCCAGCAACAGGCCGATGGTGCCTGGCGAGAGCTGCTGCGCCCGGGAGTAAACCTGGACCTGCTGCAGGCCAATCCCACGCTGATGGCACGCCATTGGCTGCTGCGTCGGGAGGTGCTGGTGGAGGCGGGTGGCTTCGA